>DASUFX010000734.1:0-11985 GCA_036274355.1 Kofleriaceae bacterium
GATCGCGAACTGCGATCGCGTGTTGCGCGACATCACGAAGACTGGTGTGCGTGGCTTTCGCGCGCCCGGCTACGACATCTCGCCAGCGATGCTCGATACGCTCGCGCGGCTCGGCTACCGCTACGACTCGTCGGTGTTTCCGGCTCCCGGCTACTACGCGGCAAAGGCGGCAGTGATGACGGCGCTCGAGGTGCTCGGCCGGCCGAGCGGCGCGGTGCTGACGAATCCGCGTGCGCTCGCCGCGCCCGCGGAGCCGTATCGGCCGTCGATGTCGGCGCCGTGGCGGCGAGGCCAAGCGCCGGTCGTCGAGCTGCCGGTCGCGGTGACACCATACGCACGCGTGCCGGCGATCGGCACCACTCTGCTCGTCGCGCCGCCGTGGGTGCGAGCGAAGCTGATCGACTGGATGGCGCGCCGCTCGTTCTTCAACTTCGAGCTTCACGGCATCGATTTCGCGGATGCTGACAAGGACGGCATCCCGGGCGAGCTCGTGAACCATCAGCCTGATCTCCGCATTTCGATCGACGACAAGCTCGCGCGACTCGATGCGGTGCTCGACGAGATCGCGCGGCGCTGGGAATTTGCGACCCTGGCGGACGTGTCGGCCGACGTCCAGCGCACCGAATAACCCGCGCACGCGGAAACTGGTTCGCGCGATGCACGCTCCGCGCTGCAGAGGACCCAGATCATGAGCTCAGCAAAATCCGATGGCGGGAAGGAAAAAGGCGAGCTGATTCCCTACACGCTGGACAATCCGTTCGCATTCATGCGCGAATTGTTCGAACAGTTCGACTTCGCGATGCCGCGGGTCGACATCGAGCATCAGGACGATCAGCTCGACATCCAGATCGATCTACCGGGGATTTCTCCCGAGGACATCTTGATCACGATGGACGAGTACCTGCTCACACTCGAAGGCGTGCGCTACGAGCGGCGGCGGCGCGAGGAGGGTGGCGTGATGCGTGGCGAGCGTACGTTCGGCAAGTTCCAGCGCGTGATGCCATTGCCACAGCGCGTGGATCCGTACACGGCGCAGGCGACGTTCGAAAACGGCGTGCTCGCGATCAAGGTGTGCACGATCGGCAGTCGTCCCGAGGCTCGCAAGGTCCCGATCAGCGTGGTCGGCCGCGAACCGGAACCGACGGACTAGGTGTCGTGACCGACCAACCGACATGGCGCTGGTGGACGATCGCGTTGCGCGGGCTCGCGACGGTGTTGTTCGGCGCGTTGGCGATCGCCATTGGCCTCACAGGCTGGCTCGTGCTCTTGTTTGGCGCGTACGCGCTCATCGATGGCGTGCTCGCGATTTCGATCGCGAATGCCAAGGTCGACAAGCCGCGCGGCGTGATCATGGCGCGCGGCCTCGTGTCGATCGGCGCTGCGCTCGTCACGCTGCTGTGGCCCGGCATGTCACGGTTCGCACTCGCGATCGTGATCGCGCTGTGGGCGATCGCCGCCGGCGTGCTCGAGATGGCAACCGCGAGCCGCATGCGCAAGGAGCTACGGCACGAGTGGCTGACCGGCTTCGAGGGCATGCTGTCTGTCTCGTTCGGATGGGCACTCCTCGTCGCGACACTCGCAGGCGTGCGCGCGCTCGCCGTTTGGGTCGAGACGTACGCATTCGTGCTCGGCGCGATGCTGCTCTTGACCGCGTTCCAGATGCGGTCGTACGTGCGGCAGCGGCCGGCTATCGCCGCCGCGTGATCGCTTCGCGCGCGAGCTGATCGCAACGCTCGTTGAGCGGCACACCAGCGTGACCGGCGACCTTGACGAAGCGCAGGTCGGCGAACGTCCGGCACACGGCGCGCAGCTCGTCGATCAGCTCGACGTTCTTCTTCGCCTTCCACGCCTTCGTGAGGATGTCGATCGAGTACGACGAGTCGGAATAGACGACGACCGGCCGCGACTTGTCCTTCAAGGTTTCGAGCCCGCGCAGGATCGCGGTGAGCTCGGCGATGTTGTTCGTGCCTTCGCCGAGATACTCCGACAGCTCGGTGCGATGTTTCCCGTCGAGGATGACGACGCCAAGCCCGGCGGGACCGGGATTGCCGCTGCACGCGCCGTCGGTCCAGACCTGGATCGCGTCCGCGGCGGGCTGCGACGCCTGCGACGCTTGCTGCTGCTTGTCGGGCGCACGCTCACCTGCCTCGAGCTCGACCGGTTTTTCACCGGCTACCGGCGACAAATTGCGTGCGCCTGCGCGGTAAGTCTTGGCACCGTCGACGGGCTTGTAAACGATCTCCACACGGCCGTCACGATCGGTGACAAGTTGGCCGCCAGCGTCGACCTTCGCCCACACATCAGCGTCGCGCAGACGGTGCTTGATCCATGGCATGGGGATGCGCCCGTGTTATAAGCCCAGCGTCCGATCTCGGACGCTATCAGGAGAGAGAAAACATGGTCCGCACGCGCAGTGTCCTCATCGCCGTCGTCGCACTCGGCCTCGGCGCCGGTGCTTGCAAAAAGAAAGAAGAAGCCAAGGGTGGTGCACCTGCGGACAAGACCACCGAGAAGGGTGGCGAGATCACGAAGGCTGCTCCGTCGGGTGGCGTGATCGCGGGCGCGGATGATCTCTCGCTGCTTCCCGCGGACTCCGAGATCGTCATGGGCCTGAACTTCGCGCAGCTCCAGCAGAGCGCGCTGTGGAAGCAGTTCGCGCCGAAGCTGATGGAGAAGGCCGCGTCGGGTCTCGCCGAGTTCAAGGCGGCCTGCGGCTTCGATCCGATCGAGCAGATCAAGAGCGTGTCGCTCGGCATGAAGGGCGTCGATGGCGGCAAGACCCCCGAGGGCGCGGTCGTCATTCACGGCCTCGACAAGGGCAAGTCGATGGCGTGCATCGACAAGGCGAAGGCCGAAGCCGCGAAGAAGGGCTCGGACATCACGGTCGACGGCGAAGTCTTCACCGTCAAGGACAAGAACGGTCAGCTCACCGCGTGGACGTTCGTCGGTGGCGACACGCTGCTCGGCGTGCTCGGCCCGTCGGCGAGCAAGGACACGGTTCTCGCGGCTGCCAAGGGCGGCTCGGCGCTGAAGACGTCGCAGACGTTCGTGGACATGTACTCGAAGATCAACACGAAGGAGTCGCTGTGGCTCCTCATCAACGGCAACGCGCCGTTCATGGCGAAGGCCGCATCGGCCGGCGTCAAGCCGAAGGCTGTGTTCGGGTCGGTCAACGTGACGGACGGTCTCACCGTCGATCTACGTATCCGCTTGGCAACCCCGGACGAGGCGACCAACCTCGTCAAGATGATGCAGGGCCAGACGAACAACCCGCAGGTCAAGCAGATGTTCGATAAGTTCGACGTCACGGCTGATGGCGCGGACGCGAAGATCGCGATCGCCATGAGCAATCAGAAGCTCCAGCAGCTGATCGGCATGATCGGCGGCATGATGGGCGGCATGATGGGTGGCGGCGGCATGGGCGGTCCGTAAACTAGACCTGGGTAGGGACATGAAGCTAGCGACCCTCGTGGCGGCTGCGGCCCTCGTCATTGGGGGCTGCGGCAACAAGAAGTCCAAGGCACTGCCCGAGGTCTCTGGCCTTGCGGCGGTGCCGGCATCGGCGACGGCCGTGGTCGTTGCGGATGTCGCGCGCGTGATCGATGCGCCGCTTGTCGAGCGCGCAGTCGATCAGCTGCTGCTTCGCGATCCGGTGCTCCGCGATCGCTGGCAGGGCCTGTACAACAACTGCAAGCTCGACGCGCGGAAGCTGAAGCACGTCATCCTCGCGATCGGCCCGCACGAGCCGCAAGCGGGCACCGGTCCGGTGATCATGGTCGTCACGGGCCAGATCGCCGAGAACGAGCTCGCGAGCTGCGTGCGAACGATCGTCGGGCAGGGCGGCGGCCAGCTGACCGCGAAAGAGATCAGCGGCCGCACGCTCTATCAAGCGAAGGACGGCAATCGCACGATGTTCTTCGCGTTCGGAAAGCCCGACACCGTGATCCTCGGCTCGAACGAGGCGTACGTGACCGAGGCACTGGGCACCGGTAAGAAGGTCACCGATAACGCCGCGCTGGTCGGCTGGATGAAGCTCGCAGATCAGAGCGCGCCGGTCTGGGCGGCGGGTCAGGTCGACGAACGAGTGCGGCCGGGCCTCGTGAAGCTGACCGACGGCCAGGTCAAAGAGGGACCGGTCGCGATGGTGATGAGCGCGAACCCGGCCAAAGGACTCGAGCTTTCGATCGGCGCGGTGATGGCGTCGGAGGCGGATGCCAAGACACTGGAATCGTTTGCGAAGACTCAGCTCGGGTTGGTCGCGATGGCCGCACAGGCCAAGAAGCTCGGGCGGGTCGTCGACAAGGTCACGATTTCGGCTGAGAAACAGGTAGTTCGGTTCAAGGCGCCGCTGACCGACGAGGACGTCAATCTGATTATTTCGGCGCTTGACGGCGGGGGTATCACCGCGCAGGATTCCCCGCCCGCAACCCCCGGCAGTGCAAGTACCGCCGGAGCCGCGGGCCCGCAGAGGTAGATGATCATGGCGAGCAAGAAGACGACGTCGAAGAAGAAGATTGATACGAAGAAGCCCGCGAAGAAGGCGGCGGCACCCAAGAAGGCGGCGAAGGAAAAGACCGAGGCGAAGCCGGTCGGTCCGCGTCACCCGGCGGGCCGCGTTGCCCACCACCACAACGGCAAGGAAGCGCTCGCGAAGGCGCTCGCGCCGATGCTTGCTCGTGAAGACGAAGACAACAGCGTGATCGCGGACCGTCTCAAGACGGCGTCGAACGCGCAGCTCCTCCGCCTGCAGCGCGTCGCCGACGCGGTCAAGCAGAAGTGGGGCAGCCGCGAAGCGCTGATCACCGCGCTCAGCACGGCCGAGAAGAAGGGCAAGGACAAGGATTACCTCGCCAAGCTCGGCACGTTCTCGCTGCCGAAGCTGTTCGATCTCGCGACCTCGGCAGAGCGTCGCGCGCGCGCGTAGTCGCTGCGCTACCCTCAGCACGTGCCTGCGCGCGTGCTGATCGTCGTGCTCTTGCTCGCGTCCCGAGCACGGGCAGAATCAGTCGCGCCGCCGCCGGTCACGTCTGGTGTGCAGCTCGTCCGCGCGGACGCGCAATGGCGCTATCAGATATTCACGGCGCCCCAGCTCGCGCCGCAGATCGGCGCGCTCGCGATCAGCGGCCTCGATGTCGCACTGGGGCGCGCGCAATCGCCGATCGCAGTGCTCGGCGACGAGGCCGATGCACCCGTCGCGTGGCCCTACGACGTCGATGCGGCGACGGTCGCGAACGGCCCGCTTGCGCCGACCGCCAGTGATGCGCGCATCGCGGCGCTGTTCGCGGTGACCCCGTTCACGCTCACGCACGAGCACCAAGGGCTGCGCGTGCTCGAGATCCGGCTGCGCTACCACGATGGCTGCGCGGTGTGGCTCAACGGCTCCGAGGTCGCGCGGCGTTCGCTCGACGGCGGCACCGTGGCATTGGCCGCGCGGCCGCACGGTCCCGAATGGGAGACGTTTTACGTGTCGGTCGCGCCAGGCCTGCTCCGGCTCGGCGAGAACGTGCTCGCGATCGAGGTGCATCCGTCGGGGCGTAGCAACGCACCGGATCTTGCGGCGGATGTGGTGGGCCGCCGCGAGCTCGGCCTCGTGCGTGGACCGATCATCACCGACATCGGCGCGACGTCCGCGACGATCAGCATCGAGACCGACGCGAACCTCGACGCAGCGCTCGAGTGGGGCACGGGGCAGACGCTCGATCATCGGCTGACGAGCGCGCCGGGGCGCATGCATCGCTTCAAGCTCGACGGGTTGCCGCCGCGCACCGCGATCAGCTATCGCGTCCACGCGGGCGCGTCGCAATCGCCGCAGTTCGCGTTTCACACCACGCCGCCTGCTGGTGAGCTGATCCGGATCGGCATCTACGGCGACGTGCGGGGCGGTCACGACACGCACAGAAAGCTCGTCGAGCAGATGCTCGGCGAAGGGCTCGATCTCGTCGCGGTCACCGGCGACATGGTGATGCGTGGCACCGACAATGGCGACTGGCAGAAGTTCTTCGCGGTGACGCGCGAGCTACTCGCGACCGTGCGTTATCTGCCGGCGATCGGCAATCACGATCTCGGTTGGCGCCGCGCGGATCCAGATGTGTTCGCGTTCCCGACGGCGCCGGCGGGTCGGCCCGACGCGACATACTGGTACAGCCTCGATGTTGCGGACATCCACCTCGTGTTCCTCGACTCGAATGCCTACGAACGGACGGAGCAGGAGCAGTGGCTCGACGCCGATCTCGCCGCCGCGCGTGCTCGTGGCGCGCGTGCGATCATCGCGCTGACGCACGACGGGCCGTACTCGCGCGGTGTGCATCGCGGCAGCCAGATCGCGCGCGAGCGCTACGTGCCGATTCTCGCGAAGTATCACGTCGACTTGCTCGTCGGCGGGCACGACCACCTCTATCAGCGCGGCGAAGCGGGCGGCATTCACTACATCGTGAGTGGAGGCGGCGGGGCAGGGCTGTATCAACCGACGTGTGGCGTCGGCCGCAAGCCGAAGTGCGCCGTGGACGGCATGCAGAAGGTCGCGAGCGAGCATCACTACCTCGTGCTCGCGATCGACAAGGAGACGATCGAGATGTGCCCGCGCCGCCCCGACGGCAAGTTGCTCGAGAAATGCACGCGGTACGGTTTGTGGCGGCCGTGAGCTGAGCGCAGCTGATACGCTGCCGAGATGCGTTTTGTCCTCGTCGCGCTCGCGGTTGTCGGGTGCCATCACAATCCGGGCACGCCCGGTCCTTCGACGCCAGCCAACAAGGCTGCGGCGCCCGATTACCGCACGACGGCCGACGACGAGCTCGGCTTTCTGCCCGTCGGCACCGACATCGTGATCGGGATGAACGTCACGCAATTTCGCGGGACCGCGATGTGGAACAGCTTGCAGCCGCAGATCGACGGTTTCCGCCGCGAGCTCGAGCAGATCGTCGGTGACTGTTCGCACCCGAACCCGATCGACACGATCGAGCGCGGCACGGTGGCGATCAACCTCGCACCGGACGGCAATCCGCACGGCGTGTTCGTCGTCCGCGGTATCGATACGACACGCGTGCTCGACTGCATGATCCAGCAGATGAAGAAGGAGGGCGGTACCGGGATGCTCGATCGTGGCGTCGCGATCATGTCGATGCCGGGCAGCCGCACGCAGTTGGCGGCGGCGGTCGTCGGGCCGTCGACGCTCGTCATGCAGACCGAGACGACCGTGACCTACGACTCGATGACGAAGATCCTCACGAGCGGCTCGCCGCTGCGCTCGTCGCCGGTCTTCATGGAGTTCTACAAGCGGCGGGAGGCAGGTGCGTCGTTCTGGGGCATGGCGAACGGCAACGCGTGGTTCTTCGAAGAGCTCGCGCAGATGGGAATGCGGCCGAAGTCGCTGGACGGCACGCTCATCGTCACCGATCGCCTCGCGTTTTCGATCCGCATGACGATGGCGTCGCCGGCGGACGCCGCCAAGGTCAGCGCCGAGCTCGACAAGATCAAAGGGCCGGCCGGCGGCTTCGTCCAGCAGTTCGATACGCGCATCGACGACGCGACGCTCAGGATTCACGTCGTGATGACCGAGCAGCAGGTCCGCGGTCTCGCGGGCATGCTCGGCGGGATGCCCTAGCTACTCTTTTCCACCGTCCTCGGGCAGCGGCACCTTCAGTGTCGCGAGCGTCTTGCGCACGATGCTCCACACCGCGCCGGCATCGGTGGTGACATCGTCCCAGCGCCCGGGGAAGCGGCCGCAGAACGATGTCTTCAAGATCTCGGGAAGTGCGCGCTTGCCGTCGTCGGCGAACAGCGGGTGCTCGAGGTAGACGCACGCCTCGTCGGTCGCGCGCACGGACAGGCTGCCCGGTAGATCGGCGGCGCTGCGGATCGCGTCGGCAACGCCGACGATGATCTCGAGGTTCGCGGCCGAGAGCTCCGGGTGGCGCTTCGCGAGGATTTCGACCTCGGCCTTCGGCGGCGGATAATCCATCTGCAGCGGCGCGAAGCGATCGAGCTGCGCGGCATCGATGCCGAACGTGCCGGTGAACTCGCGGCCGCGATTGACGGCGGCGATGAACTGCACGTTGTCGGGAATCGGAATGAACGTGTTCTCGATCGGGTGATAGACGCGGCGCGTGGCGTCGAGCGCCGGCATCAGCGCGTTGCGCGCGCTTTCCTGGCAGCGGTTGAGCTCGTCGAGGAACACGAGGTACTTGTGCTCGGGATGCTCGGCGGCCTCCTCGAGCGCGACGAGCACGTCGGTCTTGATGAAGTCGGTGACCGGTGCGCCTGATGCCGACGCGCGGACCTGGATGCTGACGAAGAAGTCGCTCGCTTCGACGACCGCGCCGCAGTTGAAGAACACGAACACCATACCGAGACTGTCGGCGATCGCGCGCGCGAGCACGGTCTTGCCGCAGCCCTGCGGACCGTCGAGAAGAATGTTGAGCCCGCTCTGCAGCAGCACTTGAAGTTTCTTCGACACGATCGGATCGAGGTACATGCCCTCGATGCGGAATGGTGCGCGCGCGACGAACTCGACCTCGATGCGGCCGCGATCGTCACGCTCGGGCTTGTGCACCGCGAGGACGCGAACGAGGCACGGGACGCCGGGCGTGATGCGGTCGTCGTTCGACAGCACGACCTTCGGAGCGCGGCGGCCATCGAGGTGCGTCGCGCGCAGCTTGAACGTCGAGCCCTCGGCAGGGTTCGGCCAGAAGATCGCTTCGACCGTGCGGCCAGGAGCGAGCTCTTCGACTGTCCATTTACTCGGCATCGGATGTCCTTCTTACGACGACAACGACCGGCGCGCCAGCTCGCCAATCATGCGACCGAACTTCGCGACCGCGATGTCGGGCTGGTTGTCGTCGAGCACGATGTAGTGCGGGAAGCACACCTCGTCGAGCGCGCGTACCGCGACCTGCGCGCACACGATGTTGCGTCGGCGCGTGAGCGTGGTGACGAGGCCGCGCAGCGCCGTGACCGAGCACTCGGTCGGCAGGCCGTCGCTGATCATGACAAGCACCTTCGCGCGTTGCTTCGCGTTGAGCGCGACGTTGGCTGCGTGATAGAGCGCGGCCGCGTCGTTGTTGCCACCGCTCGCGTGCAGGCCGACCACGCCACAATCGTTCGCGCTGCCGGCATCGTAGATCACGCTGTCGGTGAAGCCGAAGAAGCGCGCCTCGACGCCGGGCAGGGTGCGGACGGCTTCCGAGACGAGCACCGCGAAGCGTTTCGCGCGTTCGATGTTCTGGCCGGCGGTCATCGAGCTCGAGCAATCGACGAGCGTGCCGAGGAAGAGGTCGGTGCGGCGCTGCGGGTTGCGCGCGATCAGGATGCGCGGATCGTTGCGAGTGACGAGTGGGGTGAGCCGGGTCTTGTCGAGTGCACGACCCTGCGTGCGGGCGTGCTGCGGCACCCAGCGCAGGCCGAGCTCGTCGAGGAACTGGCGGAGGCGATGTGCGTGGCGTGACACGTCGGTCGCGAGCTTGCGATGGACGTCCGCGTCGCCGCGCACGCGCACGATGCGGTTGATCGGATTGAACTTGATGTCGGGGCTGACGTTGAGCTGGAGGCGGCTGCCGGGCTGCGGTGGGCCGCGCTTGGAACGGCGGGGATCGAGGATGCGCTCGACCTCGCGCTGCAGAATGTCGTCGTCGACACCCGCACCGAATACGTCGTCCTCGCGGTCGCCGAAGATGAGGCCTTCGGGGCCGCCGAACACCTTCGCGATCTGGTGCTTGCCGCCAAACAGCTCGACGAGCTGATTCGTCAAGTTGTAGAGGCCCTTCATGTCGAGCCCGCGCAGATCCTTGCCGCACAGCGCGAGTGCCTTCTCGATCAACGGATCGCCGGCGCGGTTGCCGAGGCCCATGCGCAGCGCGCGAGAGAACCGCGCAACCGGATGGCCTCCGCGATCGAGCTCGCCGAGGATCGCGCCGCGGCGTACGCGCACCGATTCCTCGTCGAACGCGACCTCGAGCTCGCCATTCGTGAACGCGCGCGCGGTCGACGCGCCGAGTGCGTCGAACAGCACGGCCACCTTCATCTCCTGCGGCGCGTGCTGGAACGCGTAGGCGCCGAGGCGCTTCAACCGATCGCCGTACTCGGGGTCGAGCGCGCGCAGGTTGCGCTCGAGATGCTCGTCGGCGATCAGGTTCAGGAAATGGCCGATGCCTTCCTGATGCGCCTGCTTCCACAGCGCCTGCGCTTCCTCGCTGCGGTGATACACGTGATGACCGAGCTCGTGCAGCACGAGGCCTTCGACGATGTCCTGGCCATACGTCTCGCCGCGCAGCATCGGCAGCGGTGACACGAAGATGTGGTTGCCGTCGAGCTTGGTGTGGCCGAGGTCCTTCTCCTTCGCGGTCATGTGGATGCGGAACAACCGGCCGGTGAGCTCGACGCCGCGACGGATGCCCCACGCGAATACGTCGGCGACGCGGCGGAGGCGGGCATCACCCGCGCTCGCCGTCACCGCGTACTTCGAAGCGGCGCGGCGCGTCGCCGTGAGCGCGGCCTGCTCGAAGATGCGCAGATCGATGTCGGTCTGCGTCGCGTGATCGAGGAAGCCCTCGTCGCGCATGCGCTGCACGATCGTCCACATCCGCTTCTCCGAGCACACGAGCGGGCCGCCGACGAGCGCGGCTGACACGAGCATCTCCGCGACCGCCGCCATATGCTCGCGGGGCACGAGCTCGAGCGTGTACAGCCAGTCGTCGGCACGCTCGTCGGCGATGTACTCGGCGAGCAGCGGCAGGCCGACCGGATCGCCAAAGTGTTGCGCGAGAAAGCGCGCGACGGAGACGCGCAGGTGGAGCGGCCGGTCATCGCCGACTTCGAGGAAGCGCGTGAGACCGTCCTGCACGGTCCAGGTCGGACGCGTGAGCGAGAGCAGCGTGTTGATCGCGCGTTGATAGGCGTGGTGGTGCGGCGAGTCGCATAGGCCGATCGAAATCGCGACGACGTGACCGACCTTGACAAGCGCGTCCCAATCCTCGCGCCTGAAGTACCAGCCCTTCGGCGGCGCGCGCACGGCCGCGACTGCGCGCAACAGCGCGTCGCCTTCACCGCGCTGGGCGAGCGCGAGCGAGATATGGAACTGCCACGCTGGCGGCAGATCGGGCTTTGTCGACAACGCGCGTACCGCGGCCAGCGCGGGCGCGTGATCCCAGAGCGGGATCGTCGCGAGCAATGGAATCGGCGCCGCGAGCAGCTCGAGCTCCGCGAGCAGGCCGGCGAGGCGCGCTTGACCATCGGCGCCGAGCACGACGAGGGCGAGTGCCGCCTCCTGCACGATCGCGGGCCGCGGATCGGCGCACCACCGCGTCAGCGCATCGAGGTCCGTCGACGCGCGGATCTGCTCGAGCAGCGAGGACGACGGCAGCTGTGCCGTGCGCGGCGGATCCGGGATGCCGTCGAGCCGGACGAGACGCGCAAGGTACTCGCGCGCTTCGGCGTCGGCGTCGGCGATGCGGTCGAGCATGCGATCGCGGATCTCGACGAGCGCGATCGTCTTGCTTTCGACGAGCGCGACGAGCAACCGCGCAGCGTGGCGGCCGATGTCACGGTCGATCGCCTCGGCGCAGTACTGCCCGAGCGTGATCGATGCGAGGTGCTTGAAGCGATCCGGCGTGCGGTAGCGGATCAGCATCATCGCCTCGGAAATCGCCTTCCACAGCGTGTGCCGCGCGAGCCGCCCCGGCAGCTCCTCGGCGACCTGCAGCGCGTGATACGGGCCGCCGACCGCGTCGATCCAATCGAGCAGCGCGAACGAGTGCGCTTCCCACCGCCACAGCCGCGCATGGGCGAGCACCGGCAGCTCCTTGACGCGAACCCACCGCACGGCCGCGTTGTCGAGGTCGGCGTCGAACTGCGGCGTCGGCTCGGCAAACCGATCGAGCGTGCGCGCGACGTCCTGAAGCGGATCCGCGCAGCCGATCAGCGCGTTGCACGCTGCGACGCTCGAGCCCGGCGAGCGCTCGCTGAGCGCGGCGCAAACGCCGCTGATGTGGCCGT
>DASUFX010000735.1:0-5467 GCA_036274355.1 Kofleriaceae bacterium
GCCCGCGCAGTCGCCTCGGTTGATTCGCTTACACAGCCTGCTGCGCCGTCACGGACTCGCTTCTATCGCGACACCATCTTTCGCCGCGTCCGCTCGGGTGCGGCGACTGCGTTTTTCGGCGGGCTGTCGTCGATCGCGCGCGTGCATCCGATGAGCAAGCCGGAGCGCCACGGCGTCGAGATCGAGAACGACCTCATCTATGGCCCGCACGGCGACTGGAACACGCTCGACATCTATCGGCCGATTCATCGGCCCAAGCCGTGGCCCGTCGTGTTCTACGTGCACGGTGGTGCGTTTCATCTGCTGTCGAAGGACACGCACTGGCTGATGGGCCTCGTGTTCGCCCGGTTTGGCTATCTCGTCGTCAACATCAGCTACCGGCTCGCGCCGAAGCATCCGTATCCGGCGGCGATCGAGGACACGTGCGCCGCGTACCGCTGGCTCGCGGCGAACATTCACGAGCTCGGCGGCGATCCGAATCGCGTCGCAGTTGCCGGCGAGTCGGCGGGCGGCAACCTGATCACCGCGCTCACGCTTGCCGCGTGTCAGCCGCGTCCCGAGGCATGGGCGCGCGAGGTGTACGACACCGGGCTCGTGCCGCGGGCCACGATGCCGTTCTGCGCGATTCTCGAAGTGTCTCGGCCCGAGAGGTTCTCGCAGCGCAAACCGAACCTGCCGCGGTGGGTGGATGGAATGCTGCGCGATGCCGCCGCGTCGTACCTCCATGGTCATTCCTACGAGCCGAGCGTCGAGACCGAGCTCGCGAATCCGGTGCGCGTGCTCGAGGATGCGGCAGGCGTCACGCACGAGAGCCGCTTCCCGCGCCGGCTGCCGCCATTTTTCGCACCCGTCGGCACGCGCGATCCGCTGCTCGACGATACGCGCCGGCTCGAAGCCGCATTACGCACGCTCGAGGTGCCGGTTGAAGCGCGTTACTACCCAGGCGGGATTCATGCGTTTCACGCTTTGGTTTGGGACCCAGCTGCGCGACGCTGTTGGCGCGATGCACTCGCATTCCTCGACCGTCACATGCGCTAGGACCTCGTGACGCCACCGAAGCGACAGCTCGGGCTCGGCATCACCGCGGCGATCGTCGTCGCGAACATGATCGGCACCGGTGTCTTCACCGGCACCGGCTTCAACGCGAACGCGCTGCACGATCCGAAAACGATCTTGCTCGCGTGGGTGATCGGCGGCGTCGTCGCGCTGTGCGGTGCCGCTTGCTACGCCGAGCTCGGCACGCTGATGCCGAAGGCCGGCGGCGAGTATGTCTACTTGCGCGAGGCGTATCACCCGGCGCTCGGGTCGATGAGCGGCTGGGTATCGCTGACCGCCGGCTTCTCCGGCGCCATCGCGACCAGCGCGCTGCTGTTCTCGAAGTATCTCGGGACGCTCGTCGGCGGCATCGGTTCTCCCGTCGCACAGAAGACCATCGCGATCGCCTTGATCGCGGTGATCACCGCGATGCACTCATTCGACACCAAGGTTGGCGGCCGCGTACAGCAGATCTTCACGATCCTGAAGGTGGCGCTGATCGTCGTGTTCATCGCCGCGGGCTTTCTCGTCGGCGACGGCAGCTGGTCTCACTTCGAGACCCAAGCAGGTGGCTTTTCGAACATCGCGACGACCGCGTTTGGGATCCAGCTGATGTACATCTCGTTCGCGTACTCGGGCTGGAACGCTGCGGCGTACATCGCGGGCGAAGTCGATAAGCCCGAGAAGACGTTGCCGCGCTCGCTGCTGCTCGGCACCGGCGCGGTAATGGCTCTCTACGTGCTGCTCAACGTGATCTACTTCTACGCGCTGCCGTCGAGCGTGCTCGCCGGCCCGGCCGACACGTTCGCGCCGGTCGTGGAGGTCGGTCATGCGTCGGCGGTGCAGCTGTTCGGCGCGAGTGCGGGGAATCTCATCACGTCGCTGATCGCGCTCGCACTCGTCTCCGCCGTGAGCGCGATGGTGATGGCGGGCCCGCGCGTCTATGCCGCGATGGCAGCGGATCGTGCGCTGCCGCACCAGCTCGCGTACTACTCGAAGCGCGGCGTGCCCGTGGCCGCCGTCGCGGCGCAGGGCGTGCTCGCGACGATGTTCGTGATCGTGGGTGAGATCGGCGAGCTCATGCGGTTTGTCGGTTTCACGCTCGCGATCTTCGCGGCACTCGCGGTCGGTGCGCTGTTCATCCTGCGCGCACGCGGATTGCGCGGCGCATACCGTACGTTCGGCTACCCCGTGACGCCGATCATCTTCATCGCAGTCTCGGGCTGGATCGCGTATGCGCAGATCAAGAACAATCCGAAAGAGAGCGCCGTCGTCGCACTCGGGCTGGCTGCGATCGCGCTCGTGTACGTGCTCCTCCCGAAGCCGCAGCCTTCGCCGCCGGAGCCCCAGAAACTCCCGGAAGCGCGCGTCGTCGACGAGTGATAGACTGCAAGCGTGCGCCGGCACGTTGTACTGCTGATGCTAGCTGCGACAAGCGGAGCGCTCGCGACGCCGGCTCCGCAGCCGGTGACCTGGGCGGACTGGGTCGGCGACTGGGACGGCAAGCTCAAGTGGGCGAACTGCTCACTCGATGGTGAGGACAGCGCGAGCTTTCCACTCGAAGCGCTCGACGGCACGGTGTCGCTCGATCTCACGCCCGCTGCGAAGCAGTTTCCGCAGCTCTCGCTCGTCGAGGACGGCGAGGGGTGGGCAGGGCAGCAGAACGACGTCAGCGTGCATGTGAAGCGCGGCAAGGCGGATAAGTCGGGGGACAAGCTCGAGCTCGCGATCGATCTCGACAGCGGATGTTCAGTGCGCGGCACCCTGACGCGCGCGTCGGTCGGCATCGCGGCGTGCGATCGACTCGCCGCGTGGGCGCGGATCGAAACGCATTGCACGAAGTTGTCGCGTCCGCCACTCGAGAATACGGCGCGACTCGCGCGCCAGAAGGCCGAGTGGCGCAAGGCGCGCGGAGATGACAGAACCAAGCTGTCGGCGCAGTGCACTGCGCGCAGCACGAAGGTCGAGCAGGAGCTGGTCGACGCGGGCTGTGCGCCACATCCCGATCCCGCGATCGGTATGCACGGTGCGGAGTGCCAGGCCCTGCGCGGCATCGCCGGCCGGCTCAACCGTTGCGGCAATCTGCCGTCGGATCAACGCGATGCGTACGCCCGCGAAGTACTCGTGCTGCTCGCGGCCGCGCAAGGTGCCGACAAGGCGTCGCTTCCCGTCGTCGATGGCGAGTGCAAACGAGAACGTGACAAGTTGTTTGCGATCGCACAGCAGGTCGGCTGCCCGCCGTAACGGGCTTCGGGCCTCGGGCTTCGGACTTCGGCCAGAATCCTCGAAGCAACTTTTGTCGTCGCGCGTTGTCATTCCACTGTGACGACGACGTTCTGTGATCCGGCGCAGGTGGTGAATCGGAAGAGCCCCGGCAAGCTCGACGATTGGATGCGTGCGCTGATCGCCTTTGCATGCTGCGTGACGTTCCTCGGCGTCGCGATCGGCAGCCATCTGTTGTTCGGCCAGATCGATCGTGCGGTCGAGCGTGGTTGGGTACCGAGCGGAATCGTGTTCCTCACCGCGTTCTCCGTGCTCGCGGCGTATCTGCCACCGGCGAAACTGTCACGCTCGCTGCGGGTCGCCGTGCTGTTGCCGGTCGTGCACGCGAGCATCCTCGCCCTCGCGTGGCCTGCGTGGCTCGTGCTTTCGCGGTTCTTGAACGACCACAATTCGGCGACAGAGCTCGTCACGCACTTTCCGATCGCGACGGCTGCGGGCATCACGCTCGTCGCATTCATCGCGTTTGTTGTCGTTGTGGCGCGCCGTCGCAGCGGCGAGTGGCTGCACGGTCTCACAATGCTTGCGCTCAGCGAGCTGCTGCTGCTCGGGCTGTGGCTGCCGATCTCGTGCGCGATCTGTTCCGGCGGCCGGTTCTACTGGACGCCGACGCACCCGCTCGTCGACGATCTGCTCGGTCGCGTGCTGCTCACTATCGTGCCACCAACAGTCATCGCGCTGACGTTCGCGGCCGCCGGTGTCATCCAGCCGGCGCGCCTTGTCGCCGCGCGGCGACGCATCGTGGCGGTCGTCGGCACGCTGTTCGTTCTCGCCGTCGCGACGCGGCTCGGTGCGAGTGCGCGCGAGATGGTGCTGTACTCGAACCTGTTGCCGATGCTGCTCGTAGCGCTGTGCGTTGCCATCGCGTCGCTGATGCTGTTCGCCGCCGCGTTCGCAATTCGTAGCCTGCGTGCATGGCGAGCATTTCGCCGGATGCGGCGCACCGATGGCGTGGTCGCAGATGACGACAAAGCACCTGCGCTCGGTTTCGAGATCACGAGCTGGCTGCGCGGTCCGCGCATCGTGCAGCGGCCGTTCGCGGTCACGATCGCGGGCGCGACGATTCCGGTCAGCGGTGCGCATCTTGTCGCTGCATTGCCAGCGGCAACGACGCAGTTGAACGTCGGCGAGTGCTACGGCGTGCTGCGCGCTGGTGATCGCGTCACGATCGCGGGCCACGCCAACGCAAGTGGCGATCCGTTCCGCACGTCGGCCGCGCCGCTCTCCGGCGAGCTATTCATCGCGCCCGCGGACCGCGGGCCGTCGGGATTTGCCGCAGTTGCACTCGCGATGTGGCGGCCGTGCGTCGCGTATCTTTTGATTGTCGTCGCGGTAGCGATTCCGGCGCTTGCTGCGCTCGCCGCGACCTAGATCGGGCATGCTCGCGGGATGACGCGATTCGGGATCGGGGCGGCGCTCATGGCGGCGTTTGCCGTCACGAATGCCGCAGATGCAGGCCCCAACCTCTACGTCTCGGCCGGCGAGCAACCGCTCGTCGACGACGCGACGCAGGTCGTGATCATGCGCAAGGGGACGCGCACGGTTGTCTCGGTGATGCCGAGCTACCACGGGCCAGATGATCCGTTCGCGATGGTGTTTCCGGTTCCGGCCGCCGTGCAGGCCAGCGACATCAAGGTCGTCGATCCGCTGCTGTTCAACGCCGTCGATCGGTTGGCAGCGCCGCGCCTCGTCGAGCTATGGGAACAAGATCCGTGTCGCTCGCCCGCGGACGATGCGAAGGGCCGTGCAAATAAGGCGTCAGCGACCGACGCGGACAAGGCTGGCAACAAGTCGGTCAGCGACCCCGGCGTCACGGTCGACGCGAGAGCGTTAGCGGGCGCGTACCAGATCGTAGTGCTGTCAGCGAAAGATGCCGCTGGCCTCGATGCGTGGCTCAAGCGCGAGAAGCTCCAGTTGCCCGCCGGCGCCGACGCGCTGCTCGAGTCATACATCGATCGCGGCATGAAGCTCGTCGTCGCGAAGGTCGATCCGAAGAGAGTGAAGCTCGACGGCGAGCATGTCGTGCTGCCGCCGCTGCGCGTGCACTACGACAGCGAGCAGCTCACGCTGCCGATTCGCGTCGGCCTCGCAAACAGCAGCGGCACGCAGGATCTCGTCATCAACATTTTATCGCCGCGCCAGCGCTTCGCCG
>DASUFX010000736.1:0-7969 GCA_036274355.1 Kofleriaceae bacterium
GTCGGGTGATTGCCCCGACTGCGAGATGCCGATCGTCAGCGCGCGTCCCAGCCGGGGTGGGGCGCTGTACAGCGTGAACAACGACGGCACCGCCAGCGCGACGCTGAGCTGGTTGAACGCGCCGAACACGTACTGGCCGTAACGCGCGGCGTTGTCGCTCGTACCGCGCGCCGCGATCACGACCCACGCAGGATCGAACGCACGGATGCGCGCCGCCGCTTCATGCACCGCGTCGTGCCGGTGTGCCAGGAGTCGGGCGAGAGCCCCGGGTTGCTCGTCGATCTCGCGGAGAAAGTGACTTGCCACGACCTAGCTCTGACAGACGCACCCCCGGGATTGGAAGCGCCGAGAAAAAGTGTGCATGGGTCTGACCCGAATCGACCGCGGCCGCGCTCTTTACCTGCATAGCGTCACGTCATGAGCATCTCCACGCGCCCTCTGATCCTGGGAATCTGCCTGGTTGCGGCGTGTTCGCCGCCCCACAACAACGGCGGGGACGACGACGACGCTACCGGCGATGGCGGTAGACCGACCGACGCGTGTCCGTGTCCAGATGCGGGCGCTTCGGCGGGATGCCAGGGCGCGGGCTCGGACGCGGCGCAACCGTTTGGCAACCACGCGCGCGCCTATCACGCCGGCACGATCCTGCCGTCGCACAGCCAGGAGCAACTCGACGACGCGGTCCGCGATTTCTACGATCACTGGAAGGCGGACTATCTGCGTGCGGGTTGCGGCACCGGTCGCTACTACATCCTGAGCGGCGGTGGCCACCAGACCGTGAGCGAGGCGCACGGCTACGGGATGCTCGTGATGGCGCTCATGGCCGGCCACGATCCGCAGGCCAAGACGATCTTCGACGGCCTCGTTCACTACTACCAGGACCATCCGTCCGAGATCGTGCCGTCACTGATGTCGTGGGCGCAGGGCTCGTCGTGCCAGAACGTCGAGGGCGTCAACAGCGCGACCGACGGTGATCTCGATATCGCGTACGCGCTCCTCCTCGCCGACAAGCAGTGGAGCTCGGGCGGCGCGATCAACTACCGCGCGCTCGCGGGCGAGATCATCGACGGCATTCGCGATGGCGAGGTCGACACGGGCACGAACTACGTCCAGCTCGGCGACTGGGCGCATACGGATGGCGAGTACGGCGCCGCCACGCGCTCGAGCGACTTCATGCCGGCGCACTACGAGAGCTTCGCCGCGATCACCGGCGACACGTCGTGGCGACAGATCCGCGATCGCAGCTACGCGATCATGAGCACCATGCAGAACCAGTTCGCGGCGCAGACCGGGCTGCTTCCCGATTTCATTGCCGACGCAGCCACCATGCCGCGTCCGGTCAACCCGGGCTTCCTCGAGGGCGCCACCGACGGACAGTACGGGTACAACGCGTGCCGCGATCCGTGGCGCATCGCTACCGACTACGTGGTGAACGGCGATCCGCGCAGCAAGACCATCGCGCAGAAGATGACCACGTGGATCCGGCAGCGCACGGGCAACGATCCGGACGCGATCCTGCCCGGCTATAGCCTCAGCGGCACCGGGAATGGCAATTACCTCGACCTCGCGTTCGTGGCGCCGTTCGGCGTCGCGGCGATGGTGGACGGTGGCAATCAGAGTTGGCTCGACAGTGTCTGGGACACGACGGTTGCCCACTACGGCGACGGTTACTACCAGGACACGATCGCGCTCTTGTCGCTCATCACCATGAGCGGCAACTGGTGGGCACCGGAGGCTGCACCCTGTCCCTAGGAGATGGAGGATGTCGTGTCGTGGCTGAGCACCCTGCAGAACGCGTATGCGATCCACAACGTGATCGCCCACCGACCCGAGTTGCCGGTCTACGTCATCATCGACGGTGCGGATGGCCTCGAATGGATGGATGTCACCGACCCCGGTGATCGGCTCAAGCCGTTCCACTTCGAGATCTTCTTCGGCAAAGAAGCCGCGCGCGACGCTCACTATCGCGCGTCGCTCGACGAAGCCGCCCGTACGGGGCGTCCCGTGTGCCGACAGCTGTTCGGCTTCTGGGACCTGTTTTACCCGCTGGCCGACGAGCCGCGATCGTATCTGTATGTCGGGCAGTTCTATCGCGTGGCACCCGACTGGGAGAGCTTGTCGGCGCAGTGGCGGCAGCTCACGAGGCAGGAGCCGACCAGCGCCAATCCCGACTTCGTGCACTTCGTCCGCATGGCGCTGGCGCAGCCGATCCTCGAGGACGAGCTGCTCGACGCGTACCAACAGTTCCTCGCCAACTACGCCGACTACCTCACCACGCGCGAAGAAGGCGCAACGACCCAGGAGAAGATCGATCGCCTCAACCGCGAGGCACTCTCGCGGCTGTGGCCGATCGAGACGTGGGTCGACAGCGCGATCGATCCCGACAAGTTCAAGCTCACGCCGTGGCGGCTCGACGGCAAGCTCGCCGACTGGATGAAGGAGGGGCTCGGCATCTCGCGTCTGCCGACGACGGCGATGGCGATCATGCCGCTCGACTCGCGGACCTCGCCGCTCGATTGGGTCCAGACACTGGTGCGTAACGCGCGCATCCAGCGGGCGTGCATCGCGTTCGCGCGCGAGCAGCCCGAGACCGCCGCGACACACCTCTCCGACTACGGCGTGTCGCTCATCACGTCGGCGCGCTCGAGCAAGAACCCGGCGCGGTCGCGTCTCGAGCTGCGCGAGCACGCGCAGAAGTTCCAGGCGTTCGTGAAGGAGCGCTTCGGCGTGCGCACGGCGGTTGGCATCGGCAGGACACTTGCTCCGGGTGCGCCGCTGCACGAGTCGCACCGAGAGGCTGTCCTGGCACTGCACATGTGCGCGCACCTGGAGCGCGGCGTGCTGTTCTTCGACGAGCACGGCGCGCGCGCCGAGTTTCGCTATACGGAGCTGCAGAGCGCATCGACGTCGCTGGCGACGGCGTTCGATCGCGAGAACGCGACCGAGATCAAACTTGCGAGCGATCGCTACGTGCAGCTGGTGCTGCGCTATTCGGGCGAACGCCTCGAGGTCGCGCGCAGCCAGTTCTTGGCTACCTTGTTCCAGCTATGGAGCGGCGTGCTGCGCAAGTCCTCGATGCAGCACGAGGCTCGCGACCGGTTCGCCAACGACCTCACGCGCCGGCTCGAGGAGGCGCCATCGCTCTATCAAGTGATCGAGGCGTTCAAAGAAGCGCTCGGGCGGCTGAGCTTCGTCGCGTCGAAGGCCTGGCAGGGCACGAACGTCATGCGCCTCGAGGCGACGCTACAGTACTTGCGCGAGAACTTCGCCGATCCGCTGCCGCTGCCGGTGGTGGCGCGCAAGGCTGGCTTCTCGGTGCCGACCTTTTCGCGCGTGTTCAGGCGCGCGACGGGGACATCGTTCTTGCCGTACGTGCGCGCGATCCGCGTCGAGCACGCCAAGAACCTGATCGTGACGACGCCGATGAGCATCGACCAGATCGCGCAGGCGTGCGGGTTCCAGTCGCAGCATCACCTGATCCGCTCGTTCAAGAAGGCGACGAGCCTGACACCGGGCGCCTATCGCAAGGCGCGAGCAGCGGTCTACGAAGAATGAGACGTCGGCGGCCAGAGCCACGCGGCGCCGCGGACGCCGCTGGCATCGCCGTGGACATTGCGCACCACGCGCACACGCGGCGGGCACATCGCGACCCAGCGCGAGAGACGCGCCGGCACGAGCTCGTAGAGCGCGTCGATGCGCGACACACCACCGCCGAGCACGATCACGTCGGGATCGACGAGGTTGACGATCGACGCGAGCGCGCGCGCCATGCGATCGGCGTGACGCTCGATGCTGGCGTTCGCTGCAGCATCGCCTGCACGCGCCTGGGCGGCGATGGTGGCGCCGTCGATGCGCTGCTTGGTGGTGCGTTCGTGATCACGGGCGAGACCCGGTCCGGCGAGCAGCGCCTCGATGCAGCCGTGACGACCACACGTGCACGACGCGTCGGCCTCGTGCGGCTCGGCCCACGGCAGTGGCGAGTGACCCCACTCGCATGCACCGAGCAAGCGGCCGTCGACGACGATGCCGCCGCCGATACCGGTGCCGGCGATGACACCGACGACGACGCGCGCACCGGCACCCGCGCCGTCGCAGGCCTCGGAGAGCGCGAAGCACGCCGCGTCGTTGGCGAGGCGCGACGGCCGCCCGAGAACGGTTTCGAGGTCGCGCGCGAACGGCTGCCCTTGCAGCGGTGTGTTCTCGGCGTTCGCCATGAGGCCGGTGAGCGGCGACGGTTGCCCGGGCGTGCCGATGCCGACGGCGCGCACGGTGCCCACCTCGCTCTCGACGGTGCGGACGAGCTCGGCGAGGACGCAAAGGAGCTCGTCGTAGGAGCGTGGTGTCGCGGTGCGGCGGCGGGTCCGCACCGTGCCCTTGTCATCGAGAGCCGCAGCCTCGATCTTGGTGCCGCCGAGATCGATCCCGATTCGCATCGCCATCGTCATGTGCGCAGTATGCGGACGGCGTGTACACAGATCGAGGGCGGCGCGAAAGCGGCCATTGTCTCGATAAGATCGATCCGTACGGCGGAGCGCGCGATGCGCAACATCGTTCGGGTGCACGACATCGGACGAGCTCGCTTTACCGCGGTGGTGGCCATGGTGATGTTGATCGTCACCGGCAGCTGCTCCGCGCCGCAATCCACGGCGACGAAGACGGTCGTGCTCGGTGGAGCTGGGCATGGCGGCACTCCCGCGCCCGCGATGCCCGGCAAGAACGTTCCTGCGATCAAGGTCGACACCGTCGGATATCCGACGAGCTGGCCGAAGATCGTGGTCTTCAACGTGCCGCCCGCCGGCGCTGTCGTGAAGGATGCCGCCGGCACGCGCGTCCTGACGATCGAGTCGTCGCGCGTGAGCGAGCGTGGCGTCGATGCCGCATCGCAGGATCCGGTGTGGCAGGTCGACATCAGCGATCTCGAGAAGCCCGGCACGTACACGATCGAGGTCGGCCAGCATGTGAGCGATCCGTTCACGATCGCGGCGCATCCGTACGAGCGCGCGCTGCTCGCCGGCCTCAAGAGCTTCTACTTTCAGCGCACGCGGACCGCGCTCGAGGAGAGGTACGCGGTGTGGGACGGCGACAGCTACACGCGCGCCAAGCCGTCGCACGTGCACGACGATGTCGGCTGGGATCTCGAGACGTATCCGAAGAAGACCAAACGCTGGAAGATGGATGCCGGCTGGCACGACGCGGGCAATTACGACATGTACGTGCCCTCGACGGCGCCGACGGCGCAATCGCTGTTGCTCGCGTACGAGTGGGCGCCGGCCGTGTTCACCGACAATCAGCTAACCATCCCCGAGAGCGGCAACGGAATCCCCGACATCCTCGACGAGGCGAAGTGGGGCCTGTCCTGGGTGCTCTCGATGCAGGAGCCGGGCGGCGCGTTTCGTCACCGCGAGGCGGTGATGGAGTCGTCGCCCGAGCTGCCGGCTGATCAGGACCGCACGGTGCGCTGGGTCGCTGGCGTGAGCACGGCGGCGACGGCGAAGGCAGTGGCGGTGCTCGCGATGGCGTCACGCGTATACGCCGAGCACGACGACACGTTCGCGGCGCGCTGCGCGTTGGCGGCGAAGCGCGGCTGGGCGTGGATGCTCGAGCATCCCGAGCGCGTGATCGCCGACGGCAAGGGCGCGACGCAGCCGCTCTGGGACGACGAGCCGGGCAACAGTGACGCCGGCGCGAAGATGATCGCTGCGGCCGAGATGTGGCGCACGTTCCGCGACAAGCGCGCGCTCGCGATGTCGCGCGATCTGATGACCGACGAGGCGGCCAAGCCCAACGAGCTGTTGCGCGGCGCATGGGCGAACGTCGGGCGGTGGGCCATGTGGCGGCTCGCCACCGACGACAAGACTCCAGAAGACCTGCGCGCGGACGCGCGCGGGCGGCTGCTCGCGGCGGCGGCACTCGTTCGCGAGCAGGTCGAGAAGCATGACGGCTACCGATGTGCATCGGAGCTGAGTGACTACTACTGGGCCCACAACTCGAACCTGATGGAGAAGACGCACGTGCTCGCGATGGCGAGCCGCCTCGATCCCGGCGAGCACTGGTACATGGACGCCGCGCGCGATCAGCTGCACTGGGTGCTCGGCCGCAACCCCAACGGCTTCTCGATGGTGACTCGCGTCGGCAAGAGCCCGACGCGCCTCTATCACATGGAGTGGGGCAACCGTGAGCCGCCACCACCCGGGTACTTGATCGGTGGACCCAACGCACAGGAGATGGGCTTCCTCGCGCCCGGTGCGCCTGCGAAGGCGCTGCTCTGGGACAACCCACAACCGCTGCGCTCGGGGTTGCCGGCGCACGCGCTGTGGCACTGGAAGCAGACGGATCTGTGGGACAGCGGCTTCGAAGAAGAGGAGTCGTGGAACAACGGATGGTGGACCGTGACCGAGCCCGACATCCTGTACAGCGCGGCGTTCGTGCTCGCGCTCGTGAGCGTGCGATGAGTCTCTACTCGATCGACGACAACTGGGAGATGAGCTCGTCCGCCGTTGGAGCGTGGCATCCGTGCAAGCTGCCAGCGACGGTGCTCGGTGTCCTCGCCGAACGCGGGGTGATTGCCGATCCATTCCTCGGGACCAACCTGCGCGAGCTCCCTGGATGCGGGCCGCCTGCGCAGAACTTCTCGAATCACCCGATGCCCGCGGACAGTCCGTTCGCGGTGCCGTGGCGCTTCCGGCGCACGTTCCGCGTGCCCGCGGATGCAGGTCGCTATTTGCGACTGCGCTTCGACGGCATCAACTACCGCGCAAAGGTCTGGCTGAATGGCGAGCGGCTCGGCGAGGAGCTTGTCGGCGCGTATCGCGGGTTCGAGCTCGATGTGACCGAGCGGGTCGTGCGCGACGGCGACAACAAGCTCGTCGTCGAGGTGACGCCGCCGACGCCGTGCGATCTGGCGATCACGTGGGTCGACTGGAACCCGTCGCCGCCCGACAAGAACATGGGAATCTGGCGCGACGTCTGGCTCGTCGACACCGGGCCCGTCGCGCTGCGTGCGCCGTTTGTAACGTCGCGCATCGCGGCCGACGGCACGTGTGCGTGGCTCGCGATCGAGGGCGACCTCGTCAACCTGAGTGACGAGCCGCAGCGCGCGGTCGTGCACGCGCGGATCGCCGAGCTGGGACGCGCAGTGAATCAGGTCGTCGAGCTCGCGCCGCGCGAGGAGCGTGCGTTCAAGCTGAGCGCCGATGACCACGACGCGCTCGTCGTCGCGCTGCCGCGCTTGTGGTGGCCGCGCTTCATGGGCGAGCCGGCGCTGTACGAGCTCGAGCTCGACGTGACGACCGGCTCGAACGGACACAGCGCGGTATCGGACCGGGACCGCTTCGCGTTTGGCATCCGCGAGGTGACGAGCAAGCTGACCGAGCGCGGCCACGCGCGCTTCGAGGTCAACGGCAAGCCGCTGCTCGTGCGCGGTGCTGGCTGGGCGCCCGATCTGCTGCTCCGGCGTGACCGGGCGCGAGACTTCGCGCAACTCCAGTACCTGAAGGACATGAATTTGAACTGCGTGCGCTTCGAGGGAATGCTCGAGCGCGCGGAGGTGCTGGAGTGGTGCGATCGCGAGGGCATCCTCGTCATCGCCGGCTGGTGCTGCTGCGACTGCTGGGAGAAGTGGGACAAGTGGAGCGAGCAGAACTACCGCGTGGCAGCGGAGTCGCTGCGTAGCCAGATCCGCCGCGTCCGGCGCCACCCGTCGATGCTGACGTGGTGGTACGGCAGCGACTTCCCGCCGCCGGCGCGCGTCGAGCGCGCGTATCTCGACGTGCTCGCCGAGGAGCGGTGGCCGAACGCGTGGCAGTCGAGCGCGGCGAATAAGCCGACCGAGCTGACGGGCCCGAGTGGACTCAAGATGGAAGGCCCGTACGAGTACGTGCCGCCTAGCTACTGGCTCGAGGACACCGCGCGCGGCGGCGCGTTCGGGTTCGCGACCGAAATTTCGCCGGGCGTTGCCATCCCGCCGATC
>DASUFX010000737.1:0-24218 GCA_036274355.1 Kofleriaceae bacterium
GGCCACACGATGCTCGTGTTCCGCACGCGCGGCGGGGAAGCGAGCGACGTCCCCAAGCTGCCGTCCGCGGTCGATGGACTCGCCACGCTCTCGCCTGCCCTCGCCGACCGATTCGCGACAATCGCGCGTGGTGCACCGTCCGATGTGCCCGTGATGATCCGCGGCGACACCGGCACCGGCAAGGAGCTGGTCGCCCGCGCGGTCCACACGCTCTCGGGCCGCAAAGGTCCGTTCGTCGCGGTGAACTGCGGCGCGCTACCGGCGAATCTCGTCGAAGCCGAGCTATTCGGCCACCGCAAGGGCGCGTTCACCGGCGCGGGTGACGAGCGGACCGGCCTCGTGCGCAGCGCCGACGGTGGCACGTTGTTCCTCGACGAGATCGGCGAGCTACCTGCCGCCGCGCAAGCCGCGCTGCTTCGCGTGCTGCAAGAAGGCGAAGTGCTGCCGATCGGCACCGACAAGCCGCTCAAGGTCAACGTTCGCCTTGTCACGGCAACCCTGCGCGACCTCGAGGCAGCGGTCACCGACGGCAAGTTCCGCAGCGATCTGCTCGGTCGCTTGCTCGGCCTCTCGATCGCCTTGCCGCCGCTGTGCGAACGACGAGAGGATCTCGCGCTCCTCGTCCAGGCGCTGCTCGATCGCCTCGCACCGGCGCGTGGTCTTCGCCTGTCGCCGGACGTGGTGCGCGCGCTGTATGCGCACACGTGGCCGCGCAACATTCGCGAGCTCGAACGCGCGCTCGCATCGGCATGCGCGCTCACGCTCGAACGGATCGAGATCGAGCATCTGCCCGATGCCGTACGTGCATCGGCACCACCGCCGCGCCTCGCGCACGCGCCTGCGCAGCTCTCCGACGACGAACGCAAGCTTCGCGATGACGTCGCCGCGTCCCTGCTGCGTCACGCCGGCAACGTCGCCGCTGTCGCACGCGACCTCGGCAAGGACCGCACGCAGATCCGGCGCTGGATGCGCCGCTTCAACCTGAGCCGCGACGACGACTAGCTCGCTAGTCCGCACGCCGCTAAGCGGTTCACGCACACCGCCGCGAGGACCGCGAATGCGAGCGCGACCGGCCAGCGCGGCAATCGATCAACAGGGGGGCCGGACTTTCTGGTGATCGGTCGCAGCTTCGCGCGCCGCCCGGTCTGTACCAGCGTCTGCGCGGTGGTCCGAACCTTCACCGCCCGGGCTCGCCGTTCCGCGCGCGTGACCTCGTCTTGGGAATCGTCGGCCGCGTAACGAGGCGTCGGGCGGGTCGGAGATGCGATCGCCTGCTCGAGCTCGCGCAGCGCAGTCGCGAGCGCCGCCATGGTCGGGAATCGCTCGGACGGCCGCTTCGCGAGGCAGCGCTCGATGATCGACGACAGCCAGCTCGACACACCGCCGATGTCGACTGCACGAGGCGGTGCGCAGTATGCGTGCTCCGCGAGCAACTCGTCGGTCGTGCCGGAGAATGGGAGCTCGCCCGTCGCCATCACGTAGATCATGACGCCGAGCGAATAGATATCCGCGCGCGGGTCGACGACCTGATCCCACTGCTCCGGCGCCATGTACGTCGGCGTACCGAGCACGATGCCGGTGGCGGTGCGCACGTCCTCGTCGGCTTCGGCGCACTTCGCGATCCCGAAGTCGATGATCTTGACGCGCTCGCCAAACGGAACGTCCGGATCGGGCACGACAAACACGTTCTCGGGCTTGAGGTCGCGATGCACGATACCGACCGCGTGCGCAGCCTCGAGTGCAGACGCGAGCTGACGCGCATAGAGCACGACGCGTTCCTCGCTGAGCCGTTCGCGAGCGAGGCGCTGCGACAGCGGCTCGCCGACCAGCCGCTCCATCACGATGCACACGCGGCCCTGCATCATGTCGACATCGAACACTTTGACGATGCCTGGATGATCGAGCAGCGACAGTGCACGCGCTTCGGCCATCATGCGGCGCGCGGCGCTCTCACCGACGAGGTGCGGGTGCAGGATCTTGAACGCTGCCGGCCGGCGAAGTTGCCCGAACTCGCCAACGAAGATGGCTCCGCTGGCCCCTTCGCCGATCTGCTCGACGAGCCGGAACGGTTTCATGCTTCAAGCTTGTCGGAAACCGGAGCCGGTTTTCACACACCGCTCCTTACAATCACTCGATCGACAGCACGAACGAGTACAGCGCGTCGAAGTCATCCGCTGTCAGCTTCGACGTAACACCGTGGACATCGAACGCCCCGAGCGCGTTCACGGCGAAACCTTGTTCTCCATCGTCGAGCAGTGGGTGTCCGGGTGCCAGGATCGCTTCCTTGAGCGTGTGGGCATGCCCGTGCCGCAGGAAGTTCGTCTGGAACCAGTTGCCCCGGAGCGACGGCGTGTTCGTCTTCGGCTGGCCGCGAACGTTGCCGGGGATGAAGCCGCGATCGGCGTTCGCGAGGTTGATCCGCACGAGCACGTCGAGGCGTTCCGTCTCGGCCGCGTTGTTGCCGCGCACCGCGAGCGGATCCTCGAACACGAGGCACGAATTGACGTCGAAGCAGAACGGCGCGAAGTAATCGATCGGATCGAGATGGACGTTGATCTCCTTGTCGACCGTCGAGCTCGAGATCGCCTCGAGCATCACCTGCGGGATTGCACCGATCGAATCGACGATGCGCGGATCGGTCGCATACGTGTCCACGAACTGGCTCGTCCACGCGGTGCCGGAGCCGTGCTCGAGGCCGTCGGTGTACGGGTGGCGCGTGTTGTTCGGATCGTGGCAGTTCGCGCAGCCAGCGCTCGTGAACAGCTGCTTGCCCTTCTCGATCTTCGCGGTCTCGGTCGACGCCAGCTCACCGCGCGACGCGAGGTACGTCAGCGGATTCGGCGGCAGGCGCATCTCCGCGACCGCGTAGAAGTCGACGTCGCGCGAGACCTCCGCGAAACCCGACAGCCCGGTCGCGTCGCGCACCACCTGTTCGCGCACGAGCTTCTGTGCTGCGATGACGTTCGTGATCGTGTTGAAGTTGTTCGGCAGGGTCGCGTTGCCCGACGTGTCGGGCCGGCACTGCGCATCGGCCGCACTGCGCACGCGATTGCGCGGATCGCCGACGCGCCCATTCGGATCAGAGGCGATTCCCTCGACGAGGCCGAACAGGAT
Organism: Kofleriaceae bacterium; assembly: GCA_036274355.1. GTDB lineage: Bacteria > Myxococcota_A > Polyangia > Haliangiales > Haliangiaceae > JABFXX01. The sequence continues at coordinate 3,115 of DASUFX010000737.1, forward strand.
CAGCTCGCAATTCGTTCGCGTCTGCGCGTCGGCGGCAAGCGACGTGTACGTGCCGTTCGCGAACGAGCCGTTCCAGAAGTACGAGCTCGTAGTCGACAAATTGAAGTTCGCAGGAACCTTGTGATACGCGGTCGGCGCCGTCGCACCGTTCGCGAAGCCGACGCCGTCCATCAGTAGCTCGTCGAAGTGACACGTCGCGCACGACTTGCGGCCGTTGTTCGACCACGCGGTGTTGTAGAACAAGTACTCGCCGCGCTCGATGTTGGTCGCCGGATAGTCGATCGTCGCGTAGCCGAGGTTGATGCGCGATTTGAGAGTGCTCGTCGTCGTGTCGAAGATCTCGAGCGTCTCTCCGCCCCAGGTCGCGACGAGCAGCTCGCGCGCGGTTTCGTCCAGCGCGAGCGCGAATGGGCGCTCCGACGTACGCATCAGCTGGCTCGGTGCATCGGTCAGCCGGAACAAACCGGAGCCGACCGCAAATTCCTGGACGCAATCGGAGCCGGACATCGCGACGAACGCACGCGTGCGCGCCGCGTTGAGCACGACCGCCTGCGGTAGCGAACCTTGCAGCACCTTCTGCTGCGCCGTGAAGTTCGGCTCCGGCGAGATGTCATCGGTGAAGTACGTCGGCTGCGTGCCCGTGTTGAGCTGCGCGTCGACGGTCAGCATGCCGTTGCGGAGGTCCTCGAAGTTGTAGGCCTTGGTCGTATCGAACAGTGCGCCCGGATGGGCGACGTGCGCTTTGCCGTCGAGACCGGTGACCTGCACTGCATTCGCCGTGATCTGGGTCGGCCGCGGATCCGCGCGATCCGGGAGGCCGCGATCGATCGTCGTCGTCGGGACGATCAGGATGTCATTCGCCTGCACGACGTCGGGCACCGGCGCGTTGATCGCGATCCGCCGCGCCGTCTTCGTCGCGAGATCGATCCGCGCGAGCTCGCCGCCGCGGTTGTTCGCGACGTACAGCGCACGCCGATCCTGGCTGAGCGACAGCCGGTACGGATTCGCGCCGACCCCGGTGATCTCCGCCGCAGGTTGGCTCGCCGGGTTCGGAGCCGCCGGCTCGGTGACACGCACGTCGGTCGGCTCGTCCGAGATGCCGTCGCGCGTGACCGTCAGTCCGTACTTCAGCACGCTACCGCGCCAGCCGTTCGCGACGTAGAGGTCCTGCTCGTCGACATCGGGCGCCGCGACGTTGCGCGGCACGAACGCGAGGTCCGTGCAGTAGAAGTCGGTCTTGATCTCGATCGTCCCCTGCGGACCTTGCAGCACCTGATCGGTGCGCGGGTCGATGACCGAGATGTAGTTCGAGTACTGGTTGCACACGAAGATCAGGCCCGCCGGGTGCACCGCGATGCGTTGCGGCCGAATGCCGACCTTGATGCGCGTGACGAGCTTCGTGTCGAGGTCGACCGACGCGACCTCGTTGCCCGGCGTCATCAGATCGCCGCCGAGCGGCACATACGCCTTGCGACGGCCGTTGACGATCACGATGTCGACGTCGGATGGATTCCCGCGGAACGGAATCTGTTGCGCACGCTGGCGGTCCTCCGCGCGCGGCAACAGGTCCAGCAACGGCAGTGCGCGCTCCTTCGCGATCTGGGCGCCGATCTCGTCCATCTTCTGGGCCGCGGTGACGAACGTCGTCTGTGCGGACGTGAAGTCGGCGTCGCGCATCGTCACGCCGCTCTCGGTAAACCGGCCGTACTCGGTGCGCGGTGCGAGCTGGTAGATCGGCGTTAGCGACCCGCGCACGTACTTTGCGGCCGCGGGTGGCGGTGGCTCCTCCGGTGGCGGAGGATTCGTCGGCCCGGTCTCGTCGGGCGGGCGCGTTTCGGGTGCCTTCGCGGTGCAGCCGAGGAACGCGAAGATCACGAGTAAGCGCAGCATTAGATGCCTCCGTTCGGGCCGAGGGTGAATACAACCTCGCGCGTCGCATCGCTGAGCACGTTGCCAAGCTCGTCGCGCAGTCGTGCAGTAAAGGCGAACCGTGCGTCGGTCTCGCGCTGCAGGATCTTGATCATGATCCGTACGGGCTTTGCGTTTTCTGTCCCAGCGGCGCCGAGTGTGAAGAATGCGCTCGTGCCACCGCTATCGACGTTCTGCGCGATGAGTCCGCCGTCGACGTAGAGCCGGATCGGGTTATTCGTCGACACCGTGAGCTGGACGCGCAGCGAGCGCGGCACGGTGTTGATCACGTATGCCGTCGCGTAACCGACGCGGCCGCTCGTCGCGTTGCGGGGGAATACGGTATTGAGATCGACGTCCGTCGCATCGGCGAACAAGCCGTCCCATTCGCCGCGATTGAACGCGCCGCCGCCGCGGTCGAAGATCTTCGGGATCACGCTGGACTCTTCGATCAGCGTCGGGTCGATGATCTGCGTCGCCGGGAAGTCGCCGACGACAAGCCAGTTACGCACGAAGCCCTGCGCATCGGGTCGCAGCCCTCCGGCCCACTGCAGAATCGTTTTCGCCTCGAACGAATCGATCGCGAAGTCGACACCGCCGGGATGCGGGATGCCGGTTGCGAACGGGTTGCCTCCGGTATTCGCGATCTCGTTCGTCGGGTACATGAACAACGAGCTGCCGCGCGGATTCAAGAAGTTCACGAAGCTCGTCGCGGATACAAAGTTGAACGACAGGCGCTCGAGACCCGACGCGTTCGAGATGACACCGAAGTCGGAGCCATTCGGCGGTGTCTGGCCGGCGACCGAGATGCCGTGGCAGCTCGTCGCATCCGAGCAGCTGCGCCCCTGCGCGCCTCCTTCGACCGCGTTCGGATCGTTGAGGATTGGATTCACCCGGCGCGCGAAGAACGCGAAGTCGAGCGGTGACGTCACCGAATTCGCGCCGTAGATGTACGCGAGCAAACGCTGGTAGTTGAGGTCGCTCGCGCCGCCGAGCACGTCTTGACCGGGATGCGGCGAGCGGCGGCAGCCCGGCGCATTCAGCGGGCACGCCAGGATCTCCGACGCTGCGGGCGACGCGAGGTTGACGAAGCACGCGTAGTTCTGCAGCAGCGTCGCGGTGTCTGCGGCCAGCGGCAGGCTGAAGGCGCCGGGACCGCGGTCGATGCCGTGGCACGCCGTCGAGCGGCATCCCGCGCCGAGTGCCTGGCCACCCGGTGCGTTGAGATCGAGATCGCCCGACAGGATCGGCAGCACCTCGCTCGCGAACACACCCGCGTTGAATTTGTTAATCGGCGCACAGGTCGGATTCGGGTTGCTGCCTGCGTTCTGCTTCGCGTCCTCGATCCATGCGAGGAGCGCCTGTGCTTGCGCGCTGTCAACGGTCTTCGAAGTACCGCTTCCGTGCTGGACCGTCGCACGCGTGTAGATCACCGACGTAGCGGGATCGATGAGGTTTGCGCGCGAGGTGACCGCGATGAAGTTCGCCTCCATGTCGGCGCTGCTCGCCGACGGCATCGCTTTCAACGTGAACCCGCCCTGGCCATTCGTGTGACACGCGGCGCCCGTGCAGCGCTCGAGCATCGGCTGGATCGTCGACTGGTACACCTTGTAGTCGAACGGGCTCGGGCCGGGGGGCGGCGTGGTTCCACCGCCGTCAGCGGCGTAGCGTGCCGAGGCCGTCTCGACGAACGTGCGCAAGGTCGCCAGCTCCGGCGCCGTCGGCTGGAACGTGAACGGATGCGTCGTCGAGCCGCCGGAGATCACCGCGATGAAACGGCTATTCGTCGGCGTGACGAGGTCGACCTTGGCGACGACGCTGTTGAACGTCTTCGCGAAATCGCAGTCGCCGGGTTTCGCCGCGGCCCACACCGTGAAGGTGCCGTTGCCGGTCGGTGGAGCGTGGCAGCCGGCCGCCGCACAACTCTTGCCGATGACCGGCATCACCTCGCTGCCAAACGTGTCGACGTCGAATGGATACCCGGGCGTTTTCTCGCTCTTGGTGTCGAGCTGGCACTCGGGTGCGGTGGCGCCGGGATCGTCGCCGTTGATGTCGCCGTTACACGCGGCGGCGTGGGCCGCGAGCCACACGACGAACAACGATCGCAAATGATGTGTCATGGAAATGGTGCTCCCTCTTGCGCAGTGCGGACGCTCACCACGTAGCAACGAGCATTCCCGGCGAGTGACTCAGCAAGATCATTTGCAGTCGTCGCAGCGAGCGCGATTCGGTGTCTGCCGGCACCAACAAGACGCGGAGACGTTTTCCCCACGCGATGATCGGAGGTGACTACTGCCCCAGTTACGTCGCTGTATGCCGAGAGCTACGGTCGAAACATGAGAACGCGTCGACTGAATCGCGACCGTGTGGAGATAGCGAGGTTCCGCTTGCGCGGCATATCGGGCCCCGATGCACCATTTGTGGTCGACAGCGAGACCGCCGCGGTCACGATCGGCACGGCGCAAGCCGAGCTCGTCCAGCTGACCGATCCGTGTGTGTCACGACACCATTGTGTGATCCGCGTCGGCGACAACGGCCTCATCTGCGAGGACCTCGGAAGCACGAACGGCACGTTCGTCGCCGGTCGCCGCATCACGAGTGCCGTGATCGATCCGGGCGACACGATCATCGTCGGGGAGACCGTGATCGCAATCGACCCACTCGACGGCACGATCAGCGAACCGCTGTCGCACAATGATCACTTCGGTCCGGTGCTCGGCCGCAGCGCGGCGATGCGCCACCTGTTCGCGATCCTCGAGCGCGTCGCGCCGTCGGATGCAACCGTGCTGATCGAGGGCGAGACCGGCACGGGCAAGAGCATGCTCGCGGAAGCGATCCACGCTGCGAGCCCGCGCGCGAAGATGCCGTTTGTCGTCGTCGACTGTGCATCGCTGCCGCACCACCTGCTCGAGTCGGAGCTATTCGGTCACGAGCGCGGCGCGTTCACTGGCGCCGCCAACGATCGCATCGGCATGTTCGAATCCGCGAACGGCGGCACCGTGCTGCTCGACGAGATCGGCGAGCTGCCACTCGATCTCCAACCCAAGCTACTGCGCGCGCTCGAGCGCCGGGCGATCCGCCGCATCGGCGCAACCCAGGTGACGCCGATCAACATCCGCATCATCGCGGCGACAAACCGCGACCTGCGCCGCGCCGTCAACGCACACCGATTCCGCTCTGATCTGTGGTACCGGCTCAACACCGTCCGCCTCGTGCTACCGCCACTGCGCGAGCGCCGCGAGGACATCCCGAGCCTCGTCGCGTCGCTCTACCGCGAGCTGCTCGCCGATCCGAAGGCGATGCCGCCGGCGGAGGTCGTGCGACCGATGATGCGCGCCGATTGGCCGGGCAACGTGCGCGAGCTGCGCTCCGCGGTCGAACGCTCGCTGCTCGGTGCGACGCCGTCCGCTACCGGTTCGATGCCCGACATCGAGGAGGGCCTGCCGTTCCGCCACGCGAAGAACCGCGCGTCATCGGAATGGGAGCGCCGCTATCTGAGCGAGCTGATGCTCGCCAGTGGCGGCAACATCTCGGCGGCCGCACGCGCGGGCCAGATGAACCGCAGCCATCTCAGCGAGCTGCTCCGCCGCCATGGCCTCGTCGGGATTGCCGACGACATCGCGTTCGAGCCCGATGCCGAGGAGTCCTCGCCAGGACGCTAGTCGCGCTCTTGCTCGCGCGCCGCCCTGTCCTCGCCTTCGTCGCACTGCTTGCCCATCGAGTCGAGGCATTCGAGCGCGACGCGATCGAGCGTCTCGGGCATGTCGAGTTGCGACAGCGCGGGCAGTGGCTGGAGCTTCTTTTGCTTGAGCTCGTCGCTGAGCGCCGGCGCGTCCTTCGTCGCGACGGTCTTCAGCGTCGCCTGCACGTCCCCGAGCTCCTTCTTGAGAACGTCCAGGCGCTCGAGCTGGTACGGCGTCGGCTTGCCTTCCCAGCCGTTCATCGCGCCGTACAGCGTGTCGAGGTGCTCGCGGATGCGTTCCTCGCCGGTGATCGCGCCGCCTTCCGTGGTGGCGACGACGAGCTTGCGCGCCTCCTCGAGCTTGTCATCGAGCTTGCGCAGCTTGCCCGCGAGCGCGTCACTGGCCGGCAGTGCCTTCGCACGCTCGGCGACCGCGCCACGCAGCGCCTCGATCTGATCGACGAGCTTGCTCATGTCGTTGAACAGCTCGTGCGCCTTCATCACCGCCACGAACTGCGCCTTCTTGCTTGCCGCGTCGTACGGTGCACGGCGATCGAGACCGATCGCGAGCTTGGTCTCGAGCACGTCCGCTCCGCGCGTGAGCCGCACCGTGTACGTGCCCGGCACGACGCGCGGGCCTTGCGACGCGCTGAACGCGACCTGGGCGGCACGCGGAACTCGCGGGCCTTTCACCCGCATCGTCCACGTCACGCGATTGATGCCGCGCCGCTTGGTCGGCGTCACGGTGTCGATCACCTTGCCCTTGTCGTCGAGGATCTCGAGCTTGATCGGGCCGTAGATGTGGCGCGAGCGCAGGTAGTACGTGATCACCGCGCCGCTCGGCGGGTTCGCGCCGACGAACGTCGCATCACCTTCGACCCAACCGCCACTCGACTGCATGCGCTGCTGGATCGGGCGCTGCGGCAAGAACACGGTCTGCTTCTCGAGCGTCGGCGCAGTGAGCGCGCGCAGCGGTGTGATGTCGTCGATGATCCAGATGCCGCGGCCGTGCGTCGCGATCACGAGATCGTTGTCGCGCGGTTGCACGGCGAGGTCGCGCACCGCGACGGCGGGGAAGTCGCCGCCCTTGAACTCTGCCCACGTGCCACCGCCGTCGAGGGAGATGTAGAGACCGAGCTCGGTGCCGAGGAACAGGAGGTTCTTCGCGACCGCGTCTTCCTTGATCACGTGCGCGTAGCCGCGAACCTTTTGCTCCGGTCCGACGATGCGCTTCCACGTCTTGCCGAAGTCGGTCGTCTTGTAGACCCACGGCGTCATGTCGCCGAACGTGTGGCGATCGAACGTCGCGAACGCGGTGCCCGCGTCGAACCGGCTCGCTTCGACCCAGCTCACCCACGAATTCGGCGGCAGGTTCGGCACGTTGCCGACGACGTTCGTCCATGTCTTCGTGCCATCGCGCGAGATCTGGACGTTGCCGTCATCGGTACCGACCCACACGACCTGCGCGTTCTTCGGCGACTCGCTGATCGAGTAGATCGTCGTGTGCATCTCGGCCGACGAGTTGTCGACGGTGACGCCACCCGATTGCTCCTGCTTCTGCTTCTCCTTGTCGTTCGTCGTCAGATCCGGCGACACGCGCTGCCACGTGTTGCCGCGATCCTTCGAGCGGAACAAAAACTGCGAGCCGAGATAGATCGTGCCCTTCTGCGTCGGGCTGACTGCCATCGGCGTGTTCCAGTTGAACCGGAGCTTCTCCTTGTATTTCGCCTTCGGTTGGATGTCGCGCGACACCATCGTCTTGCGATCGATGCGATTGATGTAACCGCCCTGCGACTCGCAGTAGACCGCGTTCGGATCCGTCGGGTCGGGAATCGTCCAGAAGCCGTCACCGCCGCACAGGTTCTCCCAGCGCTGGTTCGTGATGCCGCCGCCGTACGCGCTGTCGCCGACCCACGAGCTGTTGTCCTGCAGCCCGCCGTACACCTGGTACGGATCCTTGTTGTCGATGCTCACGTGATAGAACTGCGAGACTGGCAGGCTGTTGTTCTTGTGCCAGCGCGTGCCGCCGTCGAACGACAGCCAGAGGCCGCCGTCGTCGCCACCGATCACGTGCTTGGGATTCTGCGGATCGACCCAGACGTCGTGCCAGTCGCCGTGCGACCCGCCGCCCGAATACGAGAAGCTCTTGCCACCGTCGGTCGAGACGACGAGGTTCAGGTCCGGCTTGAACAGGCGGTTCGGGTTCGTCGGATCGACGACGAGACGCGCGAAGTAGAACGGGCGCCACACCATCATCTGGCTCTTGTCGCGCTCGTCCCACGTCTTGCCACCATCGTCGGAGCGATACAGCGCCGACTTCTTCGACTCGATCAGCGCGTAGACGATCTTGGAATCCGACGGGGCCATGACGACCTCGACGCGGCCCCACGGCGTTGCCGGCAGGCCCTTCGCTTTCGCTGCATTGATCGGCGTCCACGTCTTGCCGCCGTCGCTGGAGCGGAACATGCCCGATGCGCTCGCTGCATCCGGGCCGTCGCCGCCGGAGCGGAACGTCCAGCCTTTGCGACGGAAGTCCCACATGCCCGCGATCAGCGAGTCGGGATTCTTGCTGTCCATCGTCACGCTCGAGCAGCCCGTCGACGCGTTCGCGCCGCGGAGCACGAGCGACCACTTCTTGCCACCGTCGGTCGTCTTGTAGAGACCGCGATCGTTGCTGTCGCTCCACAGCTTGCCCGGCACGCACGCGTATACGACCTGGCTGTTCTTCGGATTCACGAGGATGCGCGTGATGCGCTCGGAGTCCGGGAGTCCCAGGTTTGTCCAGGTCTCGCCTTCGTCGGTCGACTTGTAGATGCCATCGCCGATCGAGACCGAGTTACGCGTCCACGACTCGCCGGTGCCGACCCAGATCGTGCGCGGGTTCGACGGATCGATCGTGATCGCGCCGATCGACTGCACGCGCTGCTTGTCGAACACCGGCCGAAACGTCGTGCCGCCGTCGATCGACTTCCACACGCCACCCGATGCGGCGCCGACGAACAGGATCGTCTTGCCACCCTCGTTGCGCGCCGCGACTGCCGCGATACGGCCGCTCATCGCAGCCGAGCCGATGTTGCGCGCACCAACGCCCGAGATGGTGCCGGCATCGACCACGGCCGGGCCGGTCTTCAGCGGCGGTGCGGCCGTCGGCGCCACCTTGTCGGGCGGACCGGCAACCACGACGCGCGTCACGGCCTTCGTCGGCAGCTTGAAGATGTCGTCCTCGACCGGGACGTTGATCTCGGCGCGCTCGACCTGAACGCGGAACCCACGCGACCCGCCCGGCGAGCCGCTCTCGATCGAGAACGGAATCCACACGCCGCCGACCTGCTGATAGCCGCCGAAGTCGGTCTCACCGATTTCCTCGGTGCCGCGAACCTTGTGCACGGTCGTGATGCGAATCTCGAGACCGGACTCGGGATCGAGAAACACGTACTGGATGTCGCCGTCCTTGCGGGTCACGCGCAGCTTCGCCGCGAGCGTGCCGTCGACGTCCTCGGTGCCGAGATACTCGACCTTGTGTCCCTTCTGCCGCCAGTCGATCAGCGGGCCGTCGAGGTCGGCGTCCTGCGCGAACGAGCGGGCCTGGTCCTCAGATGCTTTCTCGGCGTCGCGCCGGCCACCGAAGGGCCGCACGCTCCAGCCCTCTTTGCCGTCATAGGCGTTCACCTGCGTGAGGCCCTGCAACGTGATCTCGTTGCGGACCTTGCCGCTGCGAGTCGTGATCGATCCCCACGCGGCTTCGAGCGAAAAGTCGCCGCCGCCCATCGTCGCTTTGCCGGTGAGGCGAAGCGTGTTGATCGCTCGCAGCTTCTCGGCGCCACCCCGTGCAGCGAGGTTGCGCATGAGAATGTCGTCGAGCGCGTCGGCGTGCGCGCGGTGTGGTGTCGAAATCAGAAGCAGAGCAAACGCAATGAGAGCTCGGGTCCGCATCGCGGCGGAGTATCCGCGAAAACGCGCGGTGTCGCAGAGTGTCGCGGGCGTTCTCGACGCCCCCGCAACTTCTGCCGAGGTCACTTCATGTACTTCTCGACGTTCTTCTTGTGCTCGTCGAACGTCTTGGCGAACGCGTGCTCGCGGTCGTTCTTCGCGACGAAGTAGAGATAATCCGAGCCATCCGGTGACACGACCGCTTCGATCGAGCTGCGGCCCGGGCTCGCGATTGGCCCCGGCGGCAGGCCTTCGAGCTGATACGTGTTGTACGGGTTGTCCTTGTCGTCGAGCTGCGCGCGGTGCAGGCGATCGCAGCCCGGCGGCAGGTTCTGTTTCGCGCACGGCTCGTTCCACGCGACGCACGCGGTGCTCTTCTTCTCCGGCACCAGGCAGCCGTAGCGAATCGTCGGATCGGTCTCGAGCCGCTTCGGCTTGAAGTCCGGCTTCGTCATACGATTGATGAAGACCTGCGCGATGCGCGGCCGTTCGGTCGGCTCGACCGCTTCCTTCTCGACGATCGACGCCATCGTCAGGATGTCGCGATCGGTCCACCGCATCTTGTCTTTGATCCGCGCCGCGTCCTTCGGATGCTTCGCTAGCACGTCCTGCCACACTTCCTGGTAGCGCGTGATCATGCGCTCCAGCACGACGCGCGGTTTCTCGCCGACGCGAAACTCGTAGGTGTCGGGAAACAGGTAACCCTCGACGGTGTCGCCGACGATCGCGTGGCCCGCGAGAAAATCTTTGTCGCGCGCGAGCTGCTCGAGCTCCTTCGCGCTCGTGATCTTCGGACACGGCGCCTTCATGCCGACCGGGCACGCCTTCTCGATCAGCTCGAAGTACTCGAGCATGTTCTTGCCCTCGGGCAGCTTCACGCGCGTCGTGATCTCTTTGACGCCCGTGATGATGATCTTGAGCACCTGCGCCGGCGTCAGGTTGTCCTTGATCATGTACTTGCCGGGCTTGATGTTCGTCGTGTCGCCTTCCCACATCGCGTAGAGGCGAAACCAGGTTGGCCGCTCGATGATGTGCTGCGACGCGAGCAGCGAAGCGACCGCCGGGAAGCTCATGCCGCTCTTGATCTCGACTTCGATCTCCTTGCCCGAGCCGCTGTGCGCTTCATCGGGATAGGCGAACGCGCGGTGAACGAACCAACCCGCGATGCCGACCACCAAGATCACCGAGCCGATGACCACGGCGAGGGCGACGCGGAACGAGCGCTTCGACATCGGGGGAATGACCTTACTAGCGAGGGCGCTGGCCGTCGAGCCACGCCTGGAGAATGAGCGCGGCGGCTTGCTGATCGATCACTTGCTTGCGCTTTTGGCGTGACAAGTCGGCATCGAGCAGAACGCGCTCGGCCTCCGCCGTGGTGAAACGCTCATCCTGTTCGTGCAATTTCACCGCGTCGCCGAGTTTTGCCTGCAAGGCATTCGCAAATTCTTGGACGCGTTTTGCGCGGTGGCCGACCTTGCCGCTGAGCTCGAACGGCATGCCGACCACGATTTGCCGGATGTCGTGTTCGGCGACGAGTGTTTGGATCGCCGACACATCAGCGTCGGTTCCCTTACGCTCGAGTACGCGCAGCGGATGCGCGGCAATGCCCACCTCGTCGGTGATAGCTACACCGATCGTCTTGCTTCCGACGTCGAGGCCGAGCACGCGCATCGTCGGAAGTGTCCGGAAAAATAAAGGCCCTGCAAGGGGGATTGCAGGGCCTGGGCGCAGATCAAAGGGCTACTTGTTGCCTCAGGTGGTGGGGGAGACCAGCGGGATGAGGGGGGAGGGAACCACTAGTCATCCACCGAGTCGAAACTTTGGACACCTTTGTCGCGCGTGGGATTCAGTTTGGTTTTCAGAACCAGGCCGTCGCTTCGGCTATTCCTTGGAACGTTCCAAGCGCCGTCTGGTTGCATGGTTTCTTGAGCATGTTTGATGCCACCGAAAAACGAGATCGCGCCGACGAGGAATCGAGGCCTTAGCTAGGCCCCCGTGCCCGATCGGCAACAAGTCCTGTCACCCCTGGTTCTCGGGCTGGCCAGTCTGGTGGCCACCCTGACGAATTTGCTTCGTGGTTGATCGCGATTCAAAAGCGGTTTCAACGTCCGACCACGCGATACGTTCGCGTTCTCATGTCGGACGAACCTGCTGCCCCACCCAAGCTCCAAGTACAGATCGACGATGATATTTCGCAGGGCGTCTACTCGAACCTAGTGTTGCTCAATCACACGGAGAACGAGTTCGTCCTCGATTTCGCGTTCATCCAACCGAGCAACGGTCGCGCAAAAGTGCGCACGCGCGTGATCTCGTCGCCGCGCCACACGAAACGACTGTTGCTTGCACTGCAAAAGAATCTCGAACGCTACGAAGAGCGCTTCGGTCGTATCGAGCTCGGTGCAGACGAAGAGCCGATCGTTCATTGATGCGGCGCGCGCTCCCGACCGCACGCTGCGGCGCTCGGTCTCACTCGCTGCGGACATGGGGTTGCGTAGCGAGCGCAGTGTGATGGCGCGCAACTTCGAGTGAGACGATCGCAAGGCGGCAAACCTCGGCCCGTGCGCCCATGCGCGCATCGCGATACCGGAAGTCGCGAACGCGAAGTGATCAGTCGACTGCCGGATCCAGGATCTCGATCGTTCCGGCATCGAGATCGAGGATCGTGTCGGCGCCGAACGGCACCGCTTCGTTGCGATCGCCGTGGCCGATCGGTGCACCGACCGCCGCGGCCGTTCCCGCTGCGCGCAATCGCTCGAGCACCGTCTGCAGCGCCGCATCTTCGGGATCCGGCACGCCGGTCGGCGGATTCGCATCCACGCAGCGCGTGAGATCACCGACGACGACTGCCGCGAGCTGCGCGAGCTCGCCGGTAAGCGCGAGCTGCGTGAGATAGCGATCGAGCTCGTACGGCCGTTCGCCGACCTCTTCGATCACCGCGATCGCGCCACGCACCGAGACCTCCCACGGCGTGCCGACGAGCAGCGAGTACATCGTGAGGTTGCCGGCGACGAGCGGACCGCGATAGCGCCCCTTGCCGTGACTCGCGAGCTGCCACGGCCGCACGCCCGGCGCACGCGGCACGCTGATCAGATCGATCATGTGCGTGATGTGCTCGGCAGGCAGCCGATCGAGCTGCACGACCATCGGCCCGTGCACGCCGCGCACGCCAGCGGCGTATGCCCACGCCAGGAGCGCGGTCGCGTCGGAGAAACCGATGATCGGTTTCGGATCGCGACGTAGCGCCTCGACATCGAGCCGCGGCAGGATGCGCATGAGGCCGTAGCCGCCGCGCGCGAGCAAGATCGCGCGGACGTCACGATCCGCGAGCATCGCGTTGAGCTCGGCAGCGCGCACGTCGTCGCTGGCCGAGAGGTAACTCGGCACGCCGGGCGGATGCGGCGCGAGCACGCTGTCGGCGACGCGCAGCTTGAATGCATCGCCGAGCTGGGCGAGCCCGCGCTCGAGCACAGCGCGCTTCACCGGCCCGCCTGGCGCGACGATGCCGAGCGTCTGCCCGCGTTCGATCTTCGGTGGGCGCGCGGCGATTGCCATTGCGCTCAGGGTAACGCGCTAACGGCGCTTTTTCTTCTTCTTGCCCTTCTCGTTCTTGTCGCCGCCGTTGCCGGTGGCACCGGAATCCTCGTCGGAGGCCGCGGGCATCGAGCCGCTGCTCGCCGCAGGATCCAAACCGAGCGCGGCGAGATCGACGGCATCCATCATCATCGTGCGCTTGCCGTCATCGACGATCGGATTCTGCGCGGCGATCTCGGCCGAGATCCGCGGCAGCGACGGATCGGTGACTTCCTTCTGCGCGGCCAGCTCGCCCGACGCGCCGGCGCTGTCGTCGACCGCATCCATCACTGCGGTGTTGCGGCCATCGTCCATCAGCTCGCTCGGAGTGGCGTCGCCGGTCGAGCGCCGCGATCGCACGGTCACCTTGCCCTCAGCATCCGGCTTCGGCAGCGGCTTCTCGTCGACCGTCACGCGCTGCTTCCACCACGAGCGCTGCGCGTCGGCGTCGAGCTTCGGCTTGACGACCATGCCGGGCGGCTTGTCCGAGCCAGTCACTTGCTCGCGCACTTCGGCAACCGTTGCTTCGAACAGCACGCCATCATCGGTCGACATGCCGATCGTGGTCCCGACCGGCATCGGCGTTGGCATCTCGAGATAGCCAGCGGTCGCCCGAACCTGCGTCAGCTTGATGCGCTTGCCGAGAGCGAGCCCCCGATAACTGAGATCCACGAAGCTCTCGCTCATCGCTGCCATGTTATCGCATGCTCCGCGCCGTGGGTTTGATCGACCGCCTAAGGCAACTTCGGACGAACACCCCCGCCGATGACATCGACGGGCGGACGAAGGCGCTCGTCGTCCACGGCAACGAGTTCGGGTTCGACTCGTTCGGCATGTCCAAAGCGAGCCTGCGCCGCGCGATCATCGTGGCGCGCTGGCTGTATCGCCATTACTTCCGCGCCGAGGCGTTCGGCATCGAGCACTTGCCGCCGTCCGGCCGCATGATCGTGGTCTCGAATCACTCGGGCCAGCTCCCGTTCGATGGCCTCGTGATCGCGAGCGCGTGCTTCCTCGAGCCGCCGCAGCCGCGCATGGTCCGCGCGATGGTCGAGTTCTTCGTGCCGACCGTGCCGTTTGCGTCCTATCTGTTTTCGCGCTGGGGACAGATCACGGGCACGCCCGAGAACTGCCGCCGGCTGCTCTCCGCCGAAGAAGCGGTGCTCGTGTTCCCCGAAGGCGCGCGCGGCATCAGCAAGCCATTTTCGAAGCGCTACCAGCTCGCCGAGTTCGGCAAAGGCTTCATGCGACTCGCGCTCGAAACGGGCTCGCCGATCGTGCCCGTCGCGGTGATCGGCGCCGAGGAACAAGCGCCCGCGATCAACGTCAAGCCCCTCGCACGCCTGCTCAAGACGCCGGCGTTTCCGGTCGTGCCGTATCCGCCGTTCATCGCGCCGGTACCGCTGCCGGTGAAGTACCGCCTGCACTTCGGCGAGCCGATGCACTTCACGGGCGATGCCGACGACGATGACGAGATCCTCGACGAGAAAGTGAAGCAGGTGCGCAACCGGATCCAGTCGATGATCCACGTCGGCCTGCGCGAGCGTGAACATGTCTTCTGGTGAACAGCAGGCGATCACCGATCGCTCGATCCCGCGGCCGAAGAAGGTCGTGATCACCGGCATCAGCGGCCGGTTCGGGCACATCGTCGCGCGCCGTCTCCATCACGATCTCGGCTGGTCGATCGTCGGTCTCGATCGCCGGCCGATGTCGGGGCGCCCGAAAGACATCGAGCACCATCAGGTCGATCTGCGCAGCAAGAAGGCGCGCGACATGTTCCGCCAGGGCGACGTCGATGCGCTCGTCCACCTCGGCGTCATGCACGATCCGCGTGCACGTCCCGCCGAGCTGTACTCGTGGAACATCACCGGCACGACGAAGCTGCTCGAGTACTGCTCCGCGTATCGCGTGCCGAAGGTCGTGCTGCTCTCGAGTGCGAACGTCTACGGACCGCGTCCCGACAATCCGCAGTTCCTCACGGAAGAAGCACCTCTGCTTGCCGCGCAGCGGTTTCCGCAGATGCGCGATCTCGTCGAGATCGATCACCTCGTGTCGACGTTTCTGTGGCGCGCGCGTGAGACCGAGACCGTGATCTTGCGGCCCGTCCACATCGTCGGCCCGATGCACAACGCTCCGTCGAATTACTTACGCATCGACCGTCCACCCACGCTGCTCGGCTTCGATCCGATGGTCCAGCTCGTACACGCCGAGGACGTGGCAGAAGCGATCGCCATGGCGCTGCAGCCCAATCGGCGCGGCATCTACAACATCACCGGTCCGGGGGAAGTACCGCTGTCTGCGGTGCTCAAAGAGCTCGGCCGGGAGCCGCGGTCAATCCCGCATCCGATGGCAAGACCGATCCTCGGCCTGGCGTTCCGGCTGGGGTTCTCGAGCTTCCCGGTCGCCGAGCTAGACTTCATCCGGTACGTCTGCATGGTCGACGGTCGCCGCGCTGCGGCAGAGCTGGGGTTCCGGCCGCGATTCGGCCTCCGCGAGACCATCCACGCGGTCGACGATCCGGTGTAACGGAACCCCCACCCTGGGGGCACCAAGTGCCTACTCGTGCCGTATCACCTAGCCACAGGTGGTGTAGCCGGGGGTTCACACCATCAATCCGATACGTTGCTCCCGATCCCGCGATGACAATCCCTGCCAACGGCAACCACGACAGCGAGTGTCGAGTCCCTCCCCCGTCGGTGGCGATTTTTCGGGCATTTTTGTCAGGCTTCCGGCGGCAATTCCCAACAGACCATCTTGGCGTGTCGGAACGTTAATGCGATTGCGGGCAGTTCGATCCCTTTGTCCGAATGGCACGAGGACTGCTTCGTCCCCCCTCACCGCACGCCCCATTCCCCCAAGGAACGATCCCCCATGAAGAACCTCTCGCTCGGTCTAATGGTCGCCTTCACGACCACAGTCCTGTCCGGCTGCGCCCTCTACTTCGGCGAGGACAACCACAACGACGATACGTGGACCTACTGTGGCTCCGACGGCTACTACACCTGCGACGGTGATAACTGCCAGTGGGTGGGCTCGTCGTGTCCCGACCAAGGCTCGGGCAGTGCCCAGCCAGGTGGCTTCGACTGCCGCGATAACACGGACTGCGCCGCCGGTTGCTACTGCGCAAACGGTACCTGCGAAGAGGCAGGCTTCTGCACGCAGGACAGCGATTGCGGCACGGGGTACGTCTGCAACGAGGATCGGTCGTCGTGCGAACCGGGTGGCCAGACCTGCGGTGCCGATGCGGATTGCGATGCGGGAAGCGTGTGCACGGAAGGCAGCTGCACCACGACGTGCGTCTGCGCCAACGATGCGGAAGCAGCTGCGCAGGGATACGCGTACTGCGACGAGCTTCGCATCACCTGCATGAGCGGCACGGACCCGGCTGGCACCTGCGGTGGCGAGCCGACCTGCAACACGCTGCCGCCTTCGTGCGCCCCCGGCGATGTCCCGCTCCTCGGCGCGGACGGCTGCTGGAACGGCCAGTGCGAAGCGGCGAGCGACTGTGCGGTGGCCCCGAGCTGCTCGCACATTCATGACGAGGCGACCTGCCTCGCGCAGGCGGGCTGTGCGGAGACGGTGAACGGCATCAACTGCAAGAAGCCCGACGGCACGGCCTGCATGGCTGGCTCGGCGAACTGCACGTGCGACAGCTACGTCTTCGCGAGCTGCCGCTCGGCGACGCCCTGAAGTAGCGAGACGTTGACGACAGCGTGGCGGCCCCTCCGGGCCGCTTCGCATTTTCGGCGCAAAGCGTATGCTCTGCCCATGGGCTTCGAGTTCGCCGAAACGATGTCCGGCACGATCGAATGGGATGCCGAGCCGGGCAAGAAGCACCCGTTCAAGTTCGAGATCCGCGCCCATGCTGCGTCGACGCGGGAGCACTTCGCGAACGGTCGCGCCGAGATTCGCGGCGTGATTTCGGCGCCGCCGAAGGCAGCCTCCGCCGATGCTGAGGGCACGATCGTGATCCGCCCCGTCGGTCAGAAGATCATCCGCTACGAGCTTTCGTTCATCGCCGATGACGGCAAGCGCTACGAGATGGTCGGGCAAAAAGACATCCGCTGGAGCCGGCCACTCGAGACCTTGACGACCCTGCCCGCCGAAATCCTGGATGAGAACCACCGTCGGGTGGCTACCTGCCTGACTAGGTTCGACTACCGGAACGATTTGTGGTCGTTCCTGAGGTCCTTTCGTCCGGCTTGACGCGGCCAGAAGTGGTACACACCCCTTCTGGTTATGGGACTGATTCAGAAGATTTTCGGCAGCAAGAATCAGCGCGAGCTCAACAAGCTCCAGCCCAACGTCAATCGCATCAATCAGCTCGGCGACTCGTACAAGGCAAAGAGCGACGCCGAGCTCCGCGCGGTGACCGGCGAGCTCAAGCAAAAGCTCGATAATGGCGCGTCGTTAGACGATGTCCTGTGCGATGCGTTCGCCGCGGTTCGCGAAGCCTCGATCCGCACGACCGGCATGCGTCACTACGACGTTCAGCTGGTCGGCGGCATGGTCCTCCACCAGGGACGCATCGCCGAGATGCGAACCGGCGAAGGCAAGACGCTCGTCGCGACACTCCCGACCTACCTGAACGCGCTCGAAGGCAAGGGCGTCCATGTCGTCACCGTCAACGACTACCTCGCCAAGCGCGACGCCGAATGGATGGGTCGCATCCACGGCTTCCTCGGCCTCACCACGGGCGTGATCGTCCATGGCCTCGACGACTTCGAGCGCCAGCGCAACTACAACATGGACATCACGTACGGCCAGAACAACGAGTTCGGCTTCGACTACCTGCGCGACAACATGAAGACGTCGCCCGATCGCATGGTGCAGCGCGGTCTGCACTACGCGGTGGTCGACGAGGTCGACTCGATTCTGATCGACGAAGCGCGTACGCCGCTCATCATTTCCGGCTCCGCCGAAGCATCCGGCGACCTCTACGTGAAGGTCGACCGCCTGATCCCGCGCCTCAAGCGCGAGGTCGACTACACGGTCGACGAGAAGGCGCACTCCGCGATGCTCACCGACGACGGCGTCGAGAAGATGGAGAAGCTGCTCGGCGTCGACAACCTGTTCGAAGCGACGAACATCCAGCTTGTCCACCACGTCCAGCAGGCACTGCGCGCACACACGCTGTACAAGCGCAACGTCAACTACCTCGTCGAAGACAGCAAGGTCGTCATCGTCGACGAGCACACCGGCCGTAAGATGCCGGGCCGCCGCTGGAGCGATGGTCTGCACCAGGCGATCGAAGCGAAGGAAGGCGTCGAGGTCGAAGAAGAGAACCAGACGCTCGCGACCGTCACGTTCCAGAACTACTTCCGCATGTACAAGAAGCTGGCCGGCATGACCGGTACGGCCGACACCGAAGCGCAAGAGTTCCACCAGATCTACAAGCTCGCGGTCACCGTCATCCCGACGAACAAGCCGATCGTTCGCAAGGACTTCCCCGACCTCGTCTACAAGAACGAGGCAGGCAAGTTCCGCGCGGTCGCCGAGGACATCGAGGACTGTTACAAGCGCGGCCAGCCGGTGCTCGTCGGTACGGTCTCGGTCGAGAAGTCCGAGGTCGTCGCGAACATCCTCAAGGCGAAGGGGCTGCCGTTCAACGTTCTGAACGCGAAGCAGCACCAACGCGAAGCCTCGATCGTCGCGCAAGCGGGTCGCAAGAGCGCGATCACGATCGCGACGAACATGGCCGGTCGCGGTACCGACATCTTGCTCGGCGGCAACTTCGAAGCGATGGCGAAGGACGCGCTGCAAGAAGAGAAGGACAAGCTCGCGCAGGAAGCGCTCGCCGCAAAGCCAGGCGAAGGTGACGTGCCCGAGGGTGACAGCCCGTATCGCGGCTCGAGCCAGCCTGATTTCGACGAAGAGAAGCGGCTCAAGGAGCTGACCGAGGAATTCAAGAAGCAGTGCGAAGCGGAGCGCGAAGAAGTGCTCGCCGCGGGCGGGCTCAAGATCGTCGGCACCGAGCGCCACGAGTCGCGCCGCATCGATAACCAGCTGCGCGGTCGCGCCGGTCGCCAGGGCGATCCGGGCTCGTCGCGGTTCTATCTGTCTCTGCAGGACGACCTGCTTCGCATCTTCGGTCTCGATCGCATGACGGGCCTGATGGAGCGGCTGGGTCTCGAAGAGGATGTGCCGATCGAGTCGCCGATGGTGACGCGGTCGATCGAGAACGCGCAGAAGAAGGTCGAAGGCCGCAACTTCGATCAGCGCAAAAACGTCCTCGAGTACGACGACGTGATGAACCAGCAGCGCAAGACGATCTACTCGTTGCGCCGCCAGATCCTCGAGGGTCGCTACTACCCGGAGCCGACCGAGGACCAACAGAAAGAGGCCTTCGTGCCCGAGCCGGTCACCGAGAGTGGTGACTGGACGCAAGAGACGATCCGCCCCGACGTTCACCTCGTGCTCGGCAAGATGATCACCGAGCTAAAGGCGAAGGTGGCCGAACGCGACGAGAAGCTCGCGCGCGGCGAACCGGTCCAGGACACGCGCCCCGGCTGGCGCGTGCTGCGCGCCGAGATCTGGCGCCAGTTCGGTACGTGGCTCGATCTCGAGAAGCGCTACTCGAAGGACGACGACCTGCTCGAGTGGGCGGCGACGGAAGTCGCGGCATCGCAGATCCAGCAGCGCGAGCGTCTCTACGATCTCGCGCACACCGAGATGGCGAACGTGATCGAGCACGTCCTCGATCCGGAGATGAGCGAGGACGAGTGGGACTGGAACCAGCTCGACGAAGCGCTCACCGAGGCGTTCGACATTCCGTACGAGCTCAGCCATGGCACGCCCGACGAAGCGGCGGCGCAGGCGTGGCCGGAGATCGAGACGAAGCTTGCGGAGCGCGAGAAAGAGCTGACGCGCCCGTGGCTCATGTACTTCCTCCGCCACTTCTATCTCGAGGAGATCGATCAGCAATGGATCGAGCACCTCAAGACGATGGATGCGCTGCGCGAAGGCATCGGCCTGCAGGGCTACGGCCAGAAGGATCCGAAGAAGGAATACAAGAAGGCCGGCTTCACGCTGTTCACCGAGATGATGGAACGCATCCAGGAGAACGTGATCAAGAAGGTCTTCCACGTGCAGATCAAGCGCGAGGAAGAATCGATTCCGGCACTGCAGGCCGAGAAGCAACGCCAGATGGTCGAGCGCGGCGTTGCCGACAAGGCGGACGAGGAAGTCGACGCCGAGGTGGCCGCGAAGGCGGCGCGGCGCTCCGGCAAGGCCCGGACGTCCGGCGATGGCCCGACCACGGCACCGATCAAGCGCGAGCGCCCGAAGGTCGGCCGCAACGATCCCTGTCCGTGCGGCTCGGGCAAGAAGTACAAGAAGTGCCACGGTAAAGACGAAGAAGCGTCCGCCGAGGGATAACTCCGCCTCCGCCGCACTTTCCATGCGACGTCGTCCCGCTCGTGGGTTAGCGGGACATGAACAACAAGCTTTGGATCCTGTTCCTGCTCGGCGCGTGTGGTGGCGGTGATGGCGCCGGTGGCCTGGCGGTCGACGTCGAGAACCCGTCGGCGTTCTGCCGCGCAGTCGCCGAGACCGGCTGCAGCACGATGTACGCCTGCCTCACCGATGCCGAGCGCATGGCGAAGCACTTGCCGATGACCGAGGCCGAGTGCGAGCGCCAGCTCGAATCCGGGTGCGAAGATGCGGTCGACAGCTGCAACGACAACACGCACGGCTACGCGAGCGACGCCGCAGGCGCGTGTATCAACGAGATGCAAGCGGCGACCTGCAACGACGCGGGTGAGCCGTGGCTCGATGCGCCGTCGTGCAGCAACATCTGCGCGGTCACGAAAGGCTCGTTCGAGGTGCAGTGGGCGTTCTCGCCGTCGTACCACTCGTGCAGCGAGCTCGGCGTCACGACCGTCAGCGTGTACTCGATCGCGGCGGGCGGCCGAACGTACGTCGACACGTACGACTGCTACACCGGATCCGGCATCACGGATGTTCTGCCGGTCGGTACGTACTCGGTGCACCTCGAGCTGTTCAACGCGAGTAACCA
>DASUFX010000738.1:0-5517 GCA_036274355.1 Kofleriaceae bacterium
AGCGGTCAGATCGCGCTCGATCCGGCGACCGGCGCCATGATCGAGGGTGACGTCGAGGCGCAAACGCGCCGCGTGATCGCGAACCTCGCCGCGGTGCTGGCGTCGGCAGGCGCTAGCTTCGCGGACGTCGTGAAGACGACGATCTACCTGAAGAGCATGGGCGATTTCACGACCGTGAATGGCGTCTACGGCGAGCACTTCGTGCATGAACCGCCTGCGCGTGCCACGGTGGAAGCCGCCGCGTTGCCCAAGGGCGCGCTCGTCGAGATCGACGCAATCGTAGTCTTCTAGGAGGCAGTCATGTCGTCATCGATCGAATCGGTTCTGACCGAGAACCGCAGCTTTGCGCCCTCGAAAGAGTTTGCGGCGGCGTCGCGCGTCGGCAGCATGGCCGACTACGAGAAGCTGTATCGCCGCGCCGACGAAGATCCGGAAGGGTTTTGGGGCGAGGTAGCGGGCGAGCTCGCGTGGGCCAAGCCGTGGCAGCGCGTGCTCGATTGGAAGCTGCCCGACGCGAAGTGGTTCGTCGGCGGCCGGCTCAACGCGAGCGCGAGCTGCCTCGACAGGCACGTGACGACGTGGCGCAAGAACAAAGCGGCGCTGATCTGGGAGGGCGAGCCGGGCGATTCGCGCGTACTGACGTACGGCCAGCTGCACCGCGAGGTGTGCAAAGCGGCGAACGCGCTGATCGAGCTCGGCGTGTCGGCGGGCGACTTCGTCGCGATTTATTTGCCGATGATTCCCGAGGCCGCGATCGCGATGCTCGCGTGCGCGCGTATCGGGGCACCGCACACGGTCGTGTTCGGCGGGTTTTCGTCGGAGGCACTCGCGGACCGCATCAAGGACTGCAAGGCGAAGGTCGTCATCACGTCCGACGGCGGCTGGCGGCGCGGCGCGATCGTGCCGCTCAAGGAGAACGTCGATCGGGCGATCGAAGGCACCACGGTGACGCAGGTGCTCGTCGTGAAGCGCTGCGCGAATCAGGTCGCGATGAAGACCGGCCGCGACGTCTGGTGGCACGACCTCGTCGACAGCGCGCCACCGCGCCACGAGGTCGATAGCTTCGACAGCGAGCATCCGCTGTTCTCGCTCTATACGAGCGGCACGACCGGCAAGCCGAAGGGCATCTTGCACACGACCGGCGGTTACCTGACCGGCGCGTATTACACGACGAAGATGGTGTTCGATCTGCGCGACGACGACATCTTCTGGTGCACAGCCGACATCGGCTGGGTGACCGGGCATAGCTACGTCGTGTACGGGCCGCTCGCGAATGGCGCGACGGTACTGATGTACGAAGGCGCGCCGAATCAGCCAGGACCGGATCGGTTTTGGCAGATCATCGCGAAGTACGGCGTGACGGTGTTCTACACGGCGCCGACGGCGATTCGCGCGTTCATGCGGTGGGGCGATGCGTGGCCCGCGCAGCATGATCTGACGTCGCTGCGACTGCTCGGCTCCGTGGGCGAGCCGATCAATCCCGAAGCGTGGATGTGGTACCGCAAGCAGATCGGTGGTGATCGCTGCCCGATCGTCGACACGTGGTGGCAGACCGAGACCGGCGCGATCATGATCTCGCCGCTGCCCGGCGCGACGCCGACGAAGCCCGGCTCGGCGACACGGCCGCTGCCTGGCATCGCTGCGGATGTCGTGCTCAAGGACGGCACGCCGTGCAAGGCGAACGAAGGCGGCTTCCTGGTGATCAAGAAGCCGTGGCCGTCGATGCTGCGCACGATCTTTGGCGACCACGATCGGTTCGTGAAGACGTACTTCGGCGAGGTGCAGGGCTGCTACTTCGCCGGCGATGGCGCGCGCAAAGACGCGGACGGCTATTTCTGGGTGATGGGCCGCGTCGATGACGTGATCAACGTGGCGGGGCACCGGCTGTCGACGATGGAAGTCGAGAGCGCGCTCGTCTCGCATCCGAAGGTCGCGGAAGCAGCGGTCGTCGGCAGGCCGGATGATCTCAAGGGCCAGGCGATCGTCGCGTTCGTGACGCCGCGCCAGAACTTCGTGGCGGACGATGCGCTCGCGAAGGAGCTGCGCGAGCACGTGGTCGGTCAGATCGGCGCGCTCGCCCGCCCCGAGGAGATCCGGTTTGCCGAAGCGCTGCCGAAGACACGCTCGGGCAAGATCATGCGGCGTCTGCTACGCGAGGTCGCGAGCGGATCGAAGTCGCGCGGCGACACGACGACGCTCGAGGATCAGGGCGTGCTCGAGCGTCTCGCGCAGACGTTCGCGCAGGACGACTAACGCTACTTGCTCGTCGAGGTCCCGACGTCGAGCTACTTGCTCGTCGAGGTCTCGACGTCGAGCTCGGGATCGAATTGCGGCTCGGCGATCTCGTCGGGCACCGTCACCGCGGTTTCGTTGATCGCGGGGAGCGAGGTCGTGGGCTTGCCGAACGTGATCGGCGTGCCGGCGGGCAGGGACGTCGGCTTCGCGGTCGCGACGACGTACTTCGCGAGCAGGGCAACCAGCTGCTCGTGTGCCTTGCGCACGTAGCCCTTGCGGAGCGGGCGCAGGCTGTTCGTGATGATCGAGAACGCGAGCGGGCGCGTCGGATCGAGGTCGAGCACGCCGGTCAGCGCGATCGCGGTCGACAGCGTACCGGTCTTGGCGTGGATGTGGCCTTGGATCTCGGGCACGCGGAAGCGGTGACGGAGCGTGCCGTCCGTACCGGCGATCGACAGCGAGCCGAGCCACGCCTTCGCGACGGCCTGGTCGCCGTCCTGCGCGAAGCCACCAGCCGAACGCACGATCGCGACCAGCTCATGTGGCGTGATCCGCGTGCGATACGAGAGGCCAGAGCCGGTATCGATCACGACCGAGTCCTTCGACAGGTTCGCGTGACGTTGCATCCACGCGTACATCGCGTCGATCGCGACGTCCATCGACGGCGTCGTGCGCCGCGACAGCGCGGCCGCGGTCATGACCACGCGATCGGCGAGCCAGTTGATGCTCCACTTGTTGACGCGCGTGACGATGTCACCGAGCGTCTGCGATTCGTGACGCGCGAGCTCGACCGGCAGGCCCTTCGAGCCGACCTGATCGCCGATGAAGTCACCGAGCTCGATCGTGCTGATGTCGCCGTTGACGACGACCTGATACGCACGCAGCGCTGCGCGCAGCTGGTGAGCCGCGACTGCCGTGCGCTCCTTGGTGTAGAGCGCGTACATCGTCTCGCCGCCCTTGCCGATGGTGCCGCCGATCGTGAGCTTGATGCGCTTGTGGCCGGCGGCGTCGGTGGTGAGCTCTTGCTTGTACGTCAGCTTGGGGCGCTTGCGCGCGCGCTTCTCGGTCTTCGCGGTGACATCGACCGTCACGAGGTCGAAACCTGCCGGCGTCGTCGCGGTCGGCGGCTGGCCGGGCTCGCCTGCGGTGATGGCGATCGGTACGACCGCGCGGAAGATGCCGTCGCGCGTCGGATCGCTGCCCGACAGCACGTTGCCATCGAGCTGCTTCACACCGCGCGCGGTGAGCTTCTGCGCGAGGTCATCGATGTCACCGGCCGCGAGCGTCGGATCCCAGGTGCCGAGCAGATACAGGTTGCCGTGGACGACGCCGGCCGCATCCGGCTCGGGGCCGAGCACGCGCGTCGTGTAGCGGAACGTGGGGCCGAGCAGCTCGAGCGCGGTCGCGGTCGAGACCATCTTTACGTTCGATGCAGGATTGAGCGGATCGTCCGAGTTGACCGCGAACAGCGGCTCACCCGAGCGAGCGTCAGCTACGTAGAGTCCGGTAATGCCATTACGTAGTGGCCCGCGTAGTAGTTTTTCGATCTGCTTCGCGATGTCTTCTTCGAGCGTGAGGGGCTCTTCGCGGCGGCCGATCACTTCGCGGGCCGGGCGCAGCTCGCCACCCTTGCCAAACGCGACCCGCGCGCGCGACGTCGTCGCGGCCTTCTTCTTCTTGTCCTTGTCGGCGGCTTTCGCAACTACCGCCTTCGCCGGCTTTGCGAGCACCTTCGCGGCGCGCGTCTTCGACGGCTGGGCCATCGCCACGGGCGACGCGAGCAGCATCGCCACGATGAGGACGAGAGCGCGTTTCATCGCCCACCTCGCAGCATGACATACGTCGCGCCTTCGCCACCGTCGCTCGGTGCCGCCGACGCGAACGCGTGGACGAGACCGGAGAGCGAGCCCAGCAGTTGATTCAGTACGGCCTCGCGCAGCGGCGCACCATGTTCGGAGTGCGTACCTTTACCGTGCACGACGAGCACGCAGCGGCGGCCCATCTGGCGCGACGACAAGAGGAACGTCTTCAGCTGCGAGAGTGCCGGCTCCAGCGTCATGCCGTGCAGATCGAGCGTCGCTTCCGCGCGCACCTTGCCGCTACGCAGCTCGGAGATCTGCGCGTGCGAGACGCCGGCGGAGCGCGCTGCGTACCGCGCAGCATCGCCATCGACAGTGAGCTTCACTTCTGGCGGTAACTCCACCACACGTACAGGAGACGGCGGTGGCGGCGGAACGTTCACCCGGTCGCGGCTCTCGAGGGGCGTCACCCCACCCATGGCTTCGAGAAACAGCGACTGATCTTCGGGAGTCAGCACCGCACGCTTCACGCGCGATCCGGTGGACTTACCCTTCATCCTCCCATTGTGTACTCGCGGCTCGGCGATTCCGCCAGAAATGTTGTTAAAGGCAACACCGCGAGCGAGATCGCAGCTTTGCTGCCCGTCGGCTTGCATGCGTAGTACCTGGCAGGCCAAGGTTCCGCTCGATGTCGTCCTGTCCCCGCGTTGCGTACTTCTGCATGGAGTACGGACTCGATCCAGCCTTCCCAATCTATGCCGGCGGCCTTGGCATCCTGGCAGGCGACCACATGAAGTCGGTCGGCGACCTCAAGGTGCCCCTAACGGGCATCGGTCTCTTCTGGGATGAGGGCTACACGCGGCAGCTAATCGGTAAGGGCGGCGTGGTCGAGGATCACTATCCGAAGACGCCACGCGACGCGCTGCGCCGTCTCGACGTCCGCATCGAGGTCACCGTCCGCGGCAAGAAGGTGCCGTGTCGTGCCTGGCAGGTCGACCGCTACATCACCTCGCGGCTGCTCTTGATCGAGCCCGAGCGTGACGAAGATCGCTGGATCACCCAGCGGCTCTACGGCGGCGGCGTCGAGGATCGCCTCGCGCAAGAGATTCTCTTGGGCGTCGGTGGCGTCCGCCTGCTGCAGGCGCTCGGCGAAAAAATCGACGTCTATCACTTCAACGAAGGCCACGCGGTCTTTGCGGGCCTCGAGCTGCTTCGCCAGGATGTCTTCGGAGGCACCTCGCTGCCGGAGCGACTCGCGCGATTGCGTCCGCACGTCGTGTTCACGACGCATACGCCGGTGCCCGCCGGCAACGAGGTCCACGACCTCGACGTCATGCGCAAGATGGACGCCGACCTCGGCTTCACCGACAAGGAGCTCGAGCTGATCGGCGGCGATCCGTTCTCGATGACGGTCGCAGGCCTGCGCCTGTCGCGCCTCGCGAATGGCGTCGCTGCGCTGCACGGCGAGACTGCGCGCGACATG
>DASUFX010000739.1:0-6957 GCA_036274355.1 Kofleriaceae bacterium
CAACGCACGGTCGAAGCTCGTGAGCGATGCCTCGATATTGCCGATCGAGCGATGTGCTGCCGCGATCTTGGCGTGCAGCTCGGCGCGACGTGGATCGAGCTGGAGCGCTTCGAGGTAGAAGCCGTGCGCGCGCATCGCATCGTGCTCGGCGAGCGCCGCATCGCCCTGCGCACCGAGGATGTCGAGCCGGATCTGGTAGCCGAGCACCGTCGGATCCTGTTCGGCGATCGAACGCGCGCGCGCGAATCGCTCACCCGCCATTGCCGGCGAGCCGTCGAGCAGTGCCATGCGTCCGAGCCCGTACAACGCAAGCGCCGGTGGGTTAGCGCCGACGACAGCGCGCTCGAGGTGGCGCGTGGCTTCGTCGTACGGGCCGCCGTCGGCGACGAGCGCTTCTCCGAGTGCCGCGCGCGCGTCCATGTCGTCGCCGTCCTCGGCCACGGCTTTGCGCAGCTCGCGGATCGCTTTATCGAGGTCGCCTCGCCGCCGCCACGCGACACCGAGGCCGCGATACGCATCTGCGAGGATCGCGCGGTCGCCGCCCGCTTCTGCTACGGCACGAGAGAGCACAGGTACGGCGGCGTCGTACTTCGCCGTCTCGACGAGCGCGGTGCCCATGCCCACCAGCGCCGCCGGATCACCGCCGCGCACCTTTAGCGCACGCTCGAACGCGTCCTGGGCGGCTTGTGGGTTGCGCGAAACGAGGCGCGCCTCGCCGAGCAGGATCAACGCCTGCCCGTGATCCGGTTTCACCGACAGCAGCGCTTCGAGTGAGTCGATTGCGGCGCTCGTGTCACCATGCGCGAGCAGCTGCCGGGCCTGGTTCAACTGGTCACGGTACTCGTCGAGGACCAGCTCGCTGGCGAGGTCGCCGAGCCGCCTTTCGAGTCGTGACCAAAGTGACATGTGTGCAGCCTACCATTCGATCTCGAACCCGGTTTGGCCGTATGATTGTGGAATGCGAAGCTTTGTGGTGGCTGTCGCCGTACTGACTTGTGCTTGTGGTGACGTACTCAAGACTCCCGATGCTCAACCGATCGATGCCGTGACGCCGGATAGCCCGGCCGACCCGATGTGCCAGTCGGGCGAGATGGTGTGTGACGGCGTTTGCGCCAACGTGATGACGAGCGACGTCCACTGTGGCAACTGCACGACGGCATGCGAGCCGACCCAGAGCTGCATGGCAGGTTCGTGTGTCGACCGTTTCGCCGATTGCAAGGCCGTCCGCATGGCCAATCCGACCGCAGCCGACGGCGTCTATACGAACGGAACGACGAACACCTCGTTCTACTGTGCGTACGCGACCAACACGCAGTACGAGTTCCGCGTGAATTCGTATGTGACGACGCCTGCGGGCGGCTACTCGGTAGTAAGAGCCACCGACTTCAACGACGCGAACTTCGTAAGAGCGTTCATCGGCATCTACAACCTCGACGCCGGCTTCAAGGCAGCGGATGCGTTCTCGCCGATGAACTGCTGCATGAGCCTGCTCGCCGGGACCCGCTACTCGTTCGGCGGCATCGTCCCGTTCACCGGCTCCGGCACGAGCTCATACTGCAACCAGCCGATCGCGGCCGGCAGGTTCATCACGTTCGGTCTCAGCGGCTCCTATGGTTTCACGCTGCCGAGCAACTACTTCTCGACGAACCCGGTGACCGAAGTGACCGGGACCTGCACCGATAACAACAACGCCGCGTTCTACGTGAAGCGCTCGACGACGAACTAGCGAGTTGCGGAGAACGTAGCCGGCGCCTTGCGCAGGCCCATGCCGAGGTTCATCTCGGCGTCCCACGCGCCGTCGACCATTCGGTCGGCAACGCCGTCCTGATTGTCATCGACGAGCTGCGCGGTACCGCTGATGAAGCGGAACACGTCGAGCCGGAACGCGGCGATGCGATCGTGGACCTCGTTGACGATCGCGTCGAGGCCGCCCTCGCAGATCGCATCGAGTTGGGTCTCGTGACCGACGCAGACGCCGAGCACGCACTTCGACGCGACCGTATGCGCGAGCGCCTGGCAGTTCAGCGCTTTGCCGAGCGTCATCCGCACGTCGCCACCGAACAGCTGCGTGCTCGCGAGATTCACGCCCTGCCACGCGTACTCGCCGTACGCGAGGCCGAAGTGCTGATCACCGATCGAGAGCGCGCCACCTTGTTCGACGACGATCGTCGGCTTCTGCGTCAGGATGTCGGCTGCGAGGCCTGTGATCGGGAGCTTCACGTTGATGCCGGCCGGCGAGAGGTCGATGCCGGTCAGCGTGTGCGTCGCGGCGCCGGGCTTGAGCGCCATCTCGCTGTCGAGTGCGAACTGCGTCAGTGCGGTTTCGGCGAGCGCCGCGACTTCGCCCGCGTACTGCGGCAGCGTCTTGCCGTCGATCTTGATCTTGTCGATCTCGTCGTTGATCCAGCCCTCGAGGTGATCCTTGATGACGCCGGGAATGACGTCATAGAGGTCCTTCACCGCAGGCACCCCGTATTGATCGGCGAGTGTGACCAGCGTGCGCGCCGGGTTCTCCGAGAACGAGCGCAGCGTGACGACCGCGAGCTCGATCTGCGCGGGCAAGATCGCCTCGACCGTGAAGTCGACCTTCGACGTCACCGCGTACGGCCGGCTGTCGTCCGCCGGCACCGGGTTGTCCGGAGTGCCGAACCCATCCCCGTAGCCGAGGTCGTCCGTCGACGACGACGTTCCGCAGGCACCAAGGGCGACGACCAGGACACTGGAGAGGACGCGCTGCATGGCCCAGCTCCTTCAGCAAGGCCGCGGCCAGGCGCTAACCGCTTGGATCGACACAAGACGTGCAACGTGGCCCCGGAGTGGCGACCCACCACGTGCCCACGGTCCTCTGCGGCCTCTCGAGTAGCCAGTCAGCGCTGAGCGGTCGCCATGAACGTCGCGGTCAGCTTCTGCAGCCCGACGCCCATGTCCATTTCGAGCTGCCAGGTCCCCATGTCGATGCGGTCGGCAATGCCGTCGGCGTGGTCGTCGACGAGCCGCGCGGTCCCGGCCGTGAAGCGGATCGTGTCGAGCTTGAGCGCCACCACGCGCTCGCGCAGCTGACCGTAGAGTGCAGCGCCGCCACCGTCGCAGATCGCGCGAAGCTGACTCTCGTGACCGACGCACGACGTGCCGGAGCACTTCGCAGCGACGTTCTTCGCGAGCGTCGAACAATTGATGCCGGTCGTGATCGCCGTCTGAATGCCGCTGCCGTAGAGCGTCGTGCTCGCCGTGTTGATGCCGGCCCACGCATGGTCGCCGAACGCGATGCCGAACTTCTCGTCACCGAGTATCATCGCGCCGCCCTCGGCGACCGCGAGCGTCGGGTTCTGCGTCATCTTGTCGGCGACGAAGCCCCCCATCGGCACGACGACATCGACGGTGATCGGCCGGAAGTTGAGATCGATCAGCGTGTGCGTCGTCTTCGCCGGTGTCATCGACAGCGCGCTATCGAGGTAGAAGTTCGTCAGCGACGTCTCGGTGATCGTCACGACATCGGTCGCGTACTGGCGCAGCGTCTTGCTCGCAATCCGCGCCTTGTCGATCTCGGTGTTCATCCAACCTTCGAGGCTGTTCGTCAGCGTCGTACCGATCGCGCTCTTGAGCTGCTGCACCTGCGTTTGATCGGCGAGGCCGAGCAGCGTCTTCGCCGGATTCTGCGAGAACGCCCGCATCGATGCGACCGCATCGGTGACCGGAGCCGGCATCGCACCGCCGCCCGTGAAATCGATCCGCGACGCGACGACGTACGTCAGATCGTCTTCGGGCAGCGGATTGTCGGGAGTGCCGAGACCCGCGGGCCACATTTCAGGCCCTTCGTCCGCTGCGCATGCTGCGAGGGTCGCGACGAGGACGGCAGCCAGCACGCGCATGGTCGCTTCTCTTCAGCACGACCCGCGCCAGCGCTAACCGCCTGGATATACAACGCGAGAGCAACGCAACGCCGGTGAGGATCCTCACCAGCTGGTGCCCAGCACCATCATCAGTTGGCGCTTCAGAATCAGTTGCCAGTATCGATGGGCTGATCTTCGGTGGCCCAGATGCCTTCGCGGAGCTGGCGCAACGCCGCCGTGGTCGCTTTGACCTGAGCGATCTGCGCGCTCGTGGCCTGGCGCAAATCGCCGATCTCGCCGGCGCGCTCGCGGCGCTCGCTCATCGTGCGATCGAGAATTTCGCTGATGCCGCGATAGAGCGTGTTGCCCGCGTTCGACACGAACTCGGAGAGCCGCTTCGCGAAGTCGTCGATGCACTTGTCGAAGTGCGGCTTCATCGCTTCGGCCGCTTTGAGCACGGCCGCCGGCACCTTCTCCTTCGCCTGCACCCGAATGTCGCCGGCGATCTTCGACTTCAGCACGATGGCGAGAATCGGCGCGGCGAGCGTGAGTAGACCACCGGCGAGCGCGTTCACGAACAGCATCACCGTCGTGCCGAGCGCGCCGACGGCGTAGATGCCGACGTCGTACTTGAACGAATCGACCGTGATGTCGATTTGCGTATCGTTCGGGCCGAGCCGCTCGGCGAGCGTGGCGGCAGCGGCGGCGACATTCTCGTTCGTGATCGCGATGACCTCTTCGGCGAGGTGCTCGAGCATCGTCGCGAGCTTCGCGCCTTCGAGCTCTGCCCACTCCTTGAACTTGTCCTCGATGAACGCGGGCAAGTAGGTCTTCACATCGTCGGCGTCGACCGAATCGATCTGCGCCGGCAGTGCCTGCACGAACGTCTTCGCGAACGCTTCGAGATCGAGCTCGACATTGTTCTTGATCGAGTTCGCATCGGCTTCGATCCGCACGTGCAGATCGTCGAGCTTGCGCTTGCTCGCGTCGAGTTGCTCGCGCACCGCGGCGATCCGCTGCTCGAGCTCGTTGATGTCGAGATCGTAGGCGCGCATCCGCACGCCGAGGTTGTTCTCGAGATAGCTCGCGGTGCGCGCGGCATCGGCAGCTGCATTGTCGAGGATCACCTGCGCGCGATCGCGAGCCAGAAAGCGCGCGAAGTACTCCTCCAGCTGCGGCATGCCGCTGTTCGGATCCTTCGACTTCGCCCAATCGCGCGCCGACAGTGGGAACACGACCGGATCTGTCGTGATCTGCGCCAGGCCCTTCTTCACGTACTCGACGACGGCCGTGCGCTCGTCGGGCGACAGCATGTCCATCTTGCCGAGCACGAAGATCAGCCGATCACGTGCGCTCTCGAGCACGCGCGACCGCAAGAACTCGCGCTCGCTGTCCTTCAGCGCCTGACCGGCATCGAGCAGGAACACGACCGCATCGGCACGCGGCACGTAGCCGTACGTGACTTCGGCGCGCTGCTCGTTGAGATCGTTGACGCCCGGGGTATCGACGAGAACGACGTTGTTGCGCAGCATGTCGCTCGGAAAGCCGAGCTCGACGTACGCGACGTCATCGGCGTGGCCGCCCGCGACGGTGACCCAGTCCTTGAGCTGGCTCGGATCGATCCCCTGCTCGTTGCCGCTCAGGAGCTTGACGTGCGCTCGCGGCGAGTCCGCGTACACGACGTGATTGATCGATGCGGTCGTCGGCGTGATGCCGGTCGGCAGCACGTCCTGTCCGAGCAGCGCGTTCACGAACGTCGACTTGCCGTGGTTGAACTCGCCGAGCACGACGAGGTGGAAGCGCTCCGCCTCGAGCTTCGGGATTCGCGTGTTGCGAATGTCGCGTGCGAGCGTGGTCATGCCGACGCCTTCCGCGACGTCGGCGAGCTGTTGGAAGCGCGCGATGATCTCGCGCTTGGCTTGCTTGTGATGCTCGAGCAAAATCATTCGTCTCTCCCTAGAACACGCTGATCAGCTCGGCGCATTGCTTGTCAACATCCGCCAATGTCGGCTTGCCGGCAGGATCTTGGCCGGTGACCTGCGCGTACAGCGCGGAGCCGGCGAATAGCCGCAGTGCCTGCACGCGTTTGGGCACGTACGGGTGGCTGCGGAACAGCTCGGCGTAGCGACCGATGCCCTTCTTGATATCGGGCAAGGCGCGCAGGTACTCCTCGGCGTTGAACGCCGAGCCTTTGTCGAGACCCATCTCGATGCGCACGATCGACGTGAGCGTCTTGTCGAGATCGCGGACCGCGAGCAGCGACGCGCGATCGCAGGTGACCTCGGCGCGGCGCGACCACGCTTGCAGCGTCATGACCGCGGGCTGTACGACCCAGCGCACGAAGAACGCGGCCGAGTTGTTGAGGTAGTGCAGCGCGGTCGTATAGAGGATGTGGCCGTTCTGGATGTGGCCGAGCTCGTGCGCGATCGCGGCAACCAGCTCGCTATCGTCGAGCGATTCGGCGAGCTCCATGTTGACGATCAGATGCGGCGCGTCCTCGGTGCCGAGCACCTTCACTTTGAACGACTTGCTCGGGGCCGCGAAGATCACCGGCACCTTCACGCGCAGCGCAGCGCCCGCAGCCTTCGCCGCTTCGTACACGCGCGGGTACTGTGAATCGCTGACCTTCACCGCGGTGCCGAGCAGCTCGGTGCGCGCGACATCACGCCAGAGCCGTGTCGTCGCTTCGAGTGCCATCGTCACCGGCCGCGCGAGCATGAGGTTGCGCCGGAACTTGCGCTCGCTCGTGAACGCGTATGCCGCGCCCTCACGTGCACTCTGTTCCAGCGCTCCGCGACGTGCGGCGATCCACCGCGCGAAATCGAAGTCGACGCCTACCGACATGCCGGCGTTATAGCATTCGCTACCGGGAGCGGCTGGCGATGCGCCGTCTTGCGAGCGCGAGGAACGCGACCCCGATGACGACGGCAAACCACAGCGTGGCGAGCCGCGTGAGCAGCGTCGCGGCGACAGCGGTCGATGGATCGAGCTTAGCGGCACCTTTGACGAGTGCCATGCTCATTGCACCCTCGGTGACACCTAGCCCACCGGGTAGGAACGACAGGGCGCCGGCGATCGTGGTGCCGGCATAGATGACCATTGCGAGGCCGAGGTCGACGTGCGCACC
>DASUFX010000740.1:0-19159 GCA_036274355.1 Kofleriaceae bacterium
GAGCGCGACCGCGATCTGCGAGCGCTGAAGCCACTCGGGGCGCTCCGCGATCTGCTTGAACAGCTCGGGGCCCATCTGCGGGTTCTTCGCGATCGCGAGCACGTCGTCGACAGTGAGGCCCGGATTCTTGAGCACGTACGCGTGCAGCATGCGATTGCGATCGCGCAGGATCGCATTGCGCTCGTCGCGGTTGCCGTGCAACGCGATCTGGATCTTCTGCGCGTTGCTCGGCTCTTCGGGTTGTACGCGCGGGGGCGGAGCTGCGGTCGTGCGATCGACGCGTTCATGCCGCGCCGGCGCGCCGCGCGGGTTGTCTCTGCCCGCACCTGCATGGCGCCGCGCCTCGTCGGCAAACTGCGGCGAAACACTGACGGCGATGCCGTGCCCTGCAAGCAACTGAAGCACCTTACCCGCGGTCGTCAGCGTGGTGCCATCGGGCAGGACAAGCTCGAGCTCGACGGGCGTCTCGAATGCGAGGTTGGGAGCGTCGGTCACGCGGATGAGGATTCCGCCATGCGCCATCTGCTGCACGTCAGCGGTGAGCTCGCTGTACTTGCCGTACGTCACGCGAAACCGCATCACGATCATCTTAGCGCGCCTCGCTCGATCTGCAGTCCATTCAGCTTGGAATGCCGCCGCAGTGAGAAGCGCTACAGCTAACGCGCGCGCGTCGGCAGTGTCGGGGCGATCGCCTGCAGGCGCCAGAATCGCAGCTGCTTCGCGTAGTGCTCGGCGAGCCGGAACATGTAGTCGGGCTTGTCCGGATCGTCGTCGGGCGTGTCGGCGACGAGCTTCTCGAGGATCACTTCCTGCTCGCGGCGGATCGGCTGCGTCTTCATCTCCGCCTCGATGATCGCGGTCGCGGTGACCGTCGGTTGCGTCGGCGGCGGTTGCGTCGGCGCGGTCGGTTTGACTCGCGACGACAGCTTCACCTCGATCACGACGGTTTGCTTGCGCGCGTAGCGCGGTGGATCTGCGTGAGCGAGTGACGTCGCGAGCAAGAGAGCGAGGATCGTGCGCATGCCTAGACGGTAGCGACCCTGTGCGATCAGGTCGTCACCACGTCGCGTGCGCGCGTCACATCTGCGTCGCCGGTTGTCACGACGTTGTCAGGGCGGCGCGAGCTTCGGCAGACCGAGCCGTTCGCGATCCTTGGTGTGATCGCGCGCGAGCAGCACGTAGACCGACGGCAGCACGAACAACGTGAAGATCGTGCCGATCGTCATGCCGCCGACGAGCACGAGACCGATCGAGTTACGCGCCGCCGCGCCGGGACCACTGACGAGTGTGAGCGGGAAGTGACCCGCGACGGTCGCGATCATGACCATCAGGACCGGACGGAGCCGGATCCGTGCGGCTTCGTAGATCGCGTCGAGCTTGGTCTTACCTTGCAGCTGCAGCTGATTCGCGAACTGGACGATCAGGATGCCGTTCTTCGACACCAGACCTGCAAGCGTCACGAGGCCGACTTCGGAGTAGATGTTGAGCGTCGTCGTCCAGCCCTGCGTGAGCCGGAAGTGCACGCCCGGTGGGCCCGAGAACTTGAGGAACGTGAAGATGAGCGCGCCGAAGATCGCGAGCGGGACCGAGCCGGCGAGGATCACGAACGGATCGCGGAACGAGTTGAACTGTGCCGCGAGCACCAAGAAGATCAGGAGCAGCGCGAGGCCCATCACCGGCAGGAACTTGCCGCCCTCGGTACGTAGCTGGCGTGACTCGCCGGTGTAGTCGACGACGTAGCCCGGCGGCAGGATCTTGGCGGCCGCCGATTCGAGCACCTGGAGCGCGCCGTCAACCGAGCGCGTCGGTACGCCTTGGATCTTGATCGCGTTGAGCTGCTGCAAGCGATTGAGCGAGCGCGGCTGGACGCCTTCGTGAAGCGTGGCAACGGCGCCGAGCGGTACGAGCTCGTTGCCCGGGCCCGAGACATGGATCTGAACGAGCTGGTCGGGCGTGAGGCGCGCGGCACGCTCGATCTGCGGGATGACCTTGTAGGCGCGGCCTGCGAAGTCGAAGCGGTTGACGAAGTTGCCGCCGAGAAGCGCCGCGAGGTCGCTGCCGATCTGCTGCATGCTCTGGCCCATCGCCGCGACCTTGTCGCGATCGACGACGAGCCGAACGTTCTGCTCGTCGATCCGGACGTCTGGGATCGGCGGGAACGCGAACTGACCGCTCTTGGTCGCCTCGACAATCAGCTGATCGACATAGCGCGCGATCTCGGCATGATCGGCCGTCGATGCGATCACGAGCTCGATCGGGAACAGGCCCGCACTCGGCAGCGCGGGCGGCAGAAATACCGGTGCGCGAATGCCGGCCACGCCGGTCAGCTTCTGGTTGACCTCTTGCTCGATCGGAAAGATCGGGCGCGCGCGATCCTTCCATGGTTTGACGAGCATGCCGCCGAAACCGCCGGTCGGCAGACTGAGCTGGAAGCTGTACGCGAACTCCGGCGTGGTCTTGAAGATGCGATTGACCTCGGTCGTGTAGGTCGTAACGAGCTCGATGGTCGAGTTCGCCGGCGCGTCGACGGAGCCGAAGATCACGCCCTGATCCTCGAGAGGCGCGAGCTCCTTTTGCGAGAACATGTACATCGGAATGACCGCGAGCGTGAGCGCGACCCACACCGCGTAGACCGCCGGGCGAGCGCGCAGCGTCGCGCCGAGCGCGCGCGTGTAACCACGGCGAAGCGCCTCGAACGCCGAATCGGATTTCCGGGCGAACCAGCTTTTCTTGCGCCCGCCGATCAGCCGCGACGCCATCATCGGCGAGAGCGTGAGCGCGACGATGCCGGAAATCATCACCGTGCCGGCGAGCGTGAACGTGAACTCGCGGAACAGCGCGCCGGTAAGTCCGCCCTGAAAGCCGATCGGCACGTAGACCGCCGCGAGCGTGATCGTGATCGAGATGATCGGGCCGACCAGCTCGCGCGCACCGTCGAGGGCCGCCTGAAACGACGACTTGCCGGAGCGCACGTGGCGCTCGATGTTCTCGACCATGACGATCGCGTCGTCGACGACGAGACCAACCGACAGCACGATCGCGAGCAGCGTGAGGAGGTTCAGCGTGAAGCCGAACACCTGCATCAAGAACACACCGCCAACGAGCGAGAGCGGAATCGCGACCACCGGAATCGCGACGCTGCGGAGCGCACCGAGGAACAAGAAAATCACGATCATGACGATCACGATCGTGTCCATCAGCGTGTGGACGACCTCGTGCATCGCGTCCTCGATGTATTGAGTCGCGTCGAATGCAATCGTGCCCTCCATCCCGGTCGGTAGGTCATGCTGGACGCGCGCCATCTCGGCGCGAACGCGACGAATGACCTCGACGGACGACGCGGTCGGCAGCACCCACACGCCCATGAACACGGCCTTTTCGCCGCGGAACCGCACGTCGATGTCGTAGTCCTCGGCCCCGAGCGCGACGCTCGCGATGTCACGCAGGCGAACGAGCGTGCCGCCGCGATCGCGAATGACGAGCTTCTCGAAATCGTCGACGGTCGTCAGATCGGTTGTCGCCGTGATGTCGACCTGGATGTACTGGCCCTTCGTCTGGCCGGCGGCGGCGAGGTAGTTGTTCGCGGCGAGCGCGGCACGCACCTGCGACGGGCTGATGTTCAGCGCCGCCATGCGGTCGGGCTTGAGCCACACGCGCAGCGCGAACGTGCGGCCACCGAGAATCTCGGCACGCTGCACGCCGGCGATCGCGGACAGGCGCGGCTGCACGACTCGGATCAAGTAGTCGGTGACCTGGTTCTCCGCGAGCAGCTTCGAGCCGAAGCTGAGGTACATCTGCGCGAACGCCGCTTCCGACGGCTCGATCTGGATCGCGGGAATCTGTGACTCGGGCGGCAGGTCGGCGCGCACCTGCTGCACGCGCGCGTTGATGTCAGCAAGCGCAGCAGCCGCGTTGAAGTTGAGCTTGAGGCGCACGTGGATCGTCGACAATCCGCGCACGCTCTGCGACTCGATGTAGTCGATGCCGTTGGCTGCCGCGATCACCCGTTCGAGCGGCATCGTCACGAAGCCACGGACGAGCTCCGAGCTCGCACCGACGTAGACCGTGGTGATGGTGATCGTCGAGCTGTCGAGACGCGGATACTGGCGCGTGTTGAGCGAACCGATCGCACGCAGGCCGGCGACGAGGATCACGAGGTTCACCGCGATCGCGAGTACCGGCCGGCGGATGAAGACGTCGGTGATCTGCATCATCGATTCTCGGGCTTCGGCGCAAGCTCGAACTTCGGCTGCACGCGGTTGTCGATCACGATCGGAGAGCCGTTGCGAAGCTTGAAGCCGCCGATGCTGACGACCTGTTGGCCTGCCTTCACGCCCTCGCTGATCGCGACGAAGTCACCGCGCGCCACACCAAGGCGCACGAACTGCTGGCGCGCGATCTTCACCTCCTTACCGTCGGGCGTCTTCGTCATTCCCGGCGAGCCCCAGATCTTGTCCTCGATCAGGAATACCGAGTCCCCGTACGGTGCGTGAACGATCGCAGTCGCGGGCACCACGACGACCGTCGTGTCCGTCGGCAGCACGACCGTGACGGTCACGAACATGCCGGACCGAAGCGGCGCTTGCTTGTCGCTCAGCGTCGCGCGCAGCTTCACGCTTCGCGTGGCCGGATCGACTGTCGAGTCGACCGCGCTGACGGTGCCGTCGAACGCGGGTTGGCCGCGCAGCGCGACGCGCACCGGTGTTCCGACCTTCACGTGCGCGAGCTGCTCCTGCGGTAGCGTGAAATCGACCCACAGACCCGCGATCGACTCGACTGTCGTTACCGCGGTGCCCGCAGCGAGAAACTGGCCGACATGAACGGTGCGAATACCGGCTCGGCCGGCAAACGGTGCACGTACGACCTTGTGCTCGATCTGCGCCTGGATGGTCTTGATCTCGCTCTCCGCAGCGGCGAGGGCGGTCTCGTTGCTGTCGAGCTCCGACTGCGGAACCGCACCTTTTTCGACGAGCGTACGCGACCGCCCGGCTTCGATCTTCGCGAGATCGCGGCGCGCGACCGCCGCCTTGAGCTGCGCCTGCTCGACGTCACTGTCGAGCTCGACCAGCGGTTGGTCCTTCTTGACGATGTCGCCCGATTCGAAGCGCAGCTTGGTGACGATGCCCGACGCCTCCGTCGACACCGAAACGCTGTCAACGCCCGCCACCGTGCCGACCGCCTGGAGCTGGACCGGCCACGATTCGGTCTTCGCAACTGCAGAGGCGACCGTCTCGGGCGGCGGGCCTTTTGCCTGCATGTCCTTGCCAACCGCGATCAACGTCGAGATCTGCCAGAACTTCACGCCGGCCAGACCGCCGAGGATGATGAACAGGCCAATCGCAACCACGATGCCCCGGCGCCAACGGATGCGGCGTCGGCGCACGACTGGCGTGTCCTGCTCGGTCACGGTCACGAAACTTCGTGCACGCCGGAAGCCAGCCACGCACGGCGTACATGCGCGATTTCCAGCACGACTGCGCAGTTAGAACGCGCAGCGCGGCGGCGCAGCGTGCGCACACGACGTACTCCGATCCCCGTACATTTCTTGTCAGGTTTTGGGCGGCTCGGGTTACTACCGCGCGAGATGACCGATGCCGAGCTGATCGAGGCGACCCGCCGCGGCGAAAGCGAGGCGTTCGCTATCCTGGTCGAGCGCTACCAGCGCATGGTGGAGGCAATCGCGTACAGCACGACTCGGCGGGCCGCGCTGGTCGATGACATCACCCAGGACACGTTCGTGACAGCGTGGCGAACGATCGACCGACTGCGTGACGTGACGCGACTACGCGCGTGGCTGTGTTCGATCGCCCGCAACGTCGCGCGCAACACCCGCCGCCGCTACCGCCGCGAGGCGCCGCTACGCGACGTCGAGCTCGCGCAGACGCCGTTCGATGATCTGAGCGATCGCGAGCGCGACCGCGATGTCGCCAAAGCGCTCGCTCGACTCCCCGTGCGGTACCGCGAACCGCTCGTGCTGTTCTATTACGAGCACTGCACGGTGAAAGAAGTCGCCGATGCGCTCGCGGTCGGCGAGGACGCGATCCTGCAGCGCCTTTCGCGCGGCCGCCGGCGACTGGGCGAAGCGCTCGCCACGGATGTCGAGATCGCGCTCGAGCGCAAACCATCGCGCGCGGTGCTCGCAGCTTGCGTGCTTGCACTCTTGCCGTTCCGCGCCGCCTCCGCCGCGCCGGTCGCAGCACCCGCAGCATCGGCAGCAACCACGCCGCGGTGGCGGATCGCGCTCGGCGTGCTTGCCGCGCACTGGCGCTTTCCCGCCGCGGTGCTCGCGAGCGCAGCGGCACTCGTCGTGGTGGTCGCAGCGACCGAGCGTAGCAACGCGATCGCAGCACGCAGCCACGCGCAGAGCACGCCGCCGCCCTCCCCGCCCGAAGCGAAGCCGGCCGATGAAACCAACCACGCGAAGCGAACGCCTCCCCAACTTCCCGACGACGAAGACGACGGTCGCGTCTGGGCGAACATCTCGGTTGCGAGCACTGATTCGGCAGAGAGCTGTGCGCGCGGTGCGCGAGGCCTGGTCTCGTTCGTGCTCGACCGGGATGCGATTCGCAAACACGACGACGGTCAGCTCTATTACGAGCCGTCGCCCGAGGTAGAGCGCACGGCGGAGGCCGCTGCCGCGCGTGCCGCCGAGAGCTGCCGCGGCATCGCGAAGTGGCCCGAGCTGTACTTGCGGTGCGAAGGCACCGTGTTCGACATCATGGACGGCAACGTCACCTGCTATCCGTACGATCCGTTCAACAGCTAGTGCGTCGACAACACGATCGGTCGTAGATCGAGACCGCCGGCAAACATGTACGAGACAGCATCGGAGTAGCCGTAAACCTCGACGCCGCAGCGCTCGGGGCACTTGATCGTGTGTTGACCGGCAGCGACCGGCGTGCGCGCCGCGCGGAAGCCCACCGCTGCGTCGAGCATCAGCGGTGACCCATCGACGGTCACCGTGCCGGTCGCGCCGGTCGAAATCGAGAGGAAGTTCTGCTGGTACGAGCTCGGCACCAGGATCGTGTAGTCGGTGCGGTACTGCTCGACGGGCACGGCGATCGACATCGACGGATCACCATTGCCGACCGTCGTGGGCGGCACGCCGTTGCCGCCACCATTCCAGATTGCAGACTCCAAGTAATGGCCGACCATGACCGGCTCGCTCGCTTCGACCGCGGTGTCGTGCATGATGCGCACGGTGCAATACTGCCCCGCGTCGAGGTGCGAGCAATCGCCACTCATCGTCGATGTCGGCTCGGGCATGAACGTCACGGTGGTGTTCGCATTGCGCGCGAGGATGCGGATCACGTCGTTCTCGTTCGTGCGCATCTCGCTGCGCGCGATCGTGTAGCTCTTGCCCCACGTCGACGTCGGCAACGCCATCTCCTCGAGGTGATCGGCGCAGCACGGGCCGCGCGTGTTGTGCGAGTCGGGAGGCGCGTCCTCGCCGAACCCGGCGGCTTCGTGACCGACGAACAGGCCAACCGTCGCGCCGCTCGTCGCGCGGACACGCGTACCGGTGAGGTCGCCGGCTCCGAGCGCTTCGAGGTTCAGCGTGTCGAATGCCCCGAGCGTGAACAGTGTCGGCGTGCCAGCAGTGAGCGCAGGTTGCGTCGCGCTTGCCTGCACGTCCGCGCTCGGCGTGACCTCGATCTCCGTGCCGTTCTCCCACGCGACGACGGTGAGATAGCCGTGGTAGTCGTGCTGCGATGGAATCCCGTTGCGGCGCTCGAGCGTCGGCCAGCTCATGGCGAGGTAGTCGCTATCGAACGCGGTGCGCGGGATGAGCAGCGACGCGTCGTTCGAGAAGACGTCGACGTTGTCGAGTGGATTGAACTGATACGCGATGATCGGCAGCGTCGACGTGATCTTGTATGCCGCCTGCATCTTGCCGGTGCCGTCGACCGACTGATCGGCGATGCCCTCTTGCTGCGGCATGATCGCGAGCACCTGGCCCGCCTGCACCGTCTTCGTGACCATCGTGTTGTTCATCGCGACGACCGTAACCTCGACGTCGGTGGTCTGCGGGTTCGACACGACGATCGAGAACGGCGAGTGCTGCGCGTCGAGCGTGCACACCATTTTCTGCGAGCACGTATAGCTCATCGGGCAGCCATCGTTCGGCGGATCGCACAGGCCGGCGATGCCATTCCCGATCGCGCAGACCTTCTGCATCGTCGGCTTGCCGATGCCATACATCTGCGCGCACGTCAGGCCCTGGGTTGCCGAGCCGAGCACCTCGACGGCGTTATCGAGATCGACGGCCCAGTATTCGCATCCCATGTAGCTATGGGTTGCGGCCGCTTCGGTGCACGCATCGACACAACCGAGACCCTCGGCGCAGCCGTTCGGGCACTCGGCTTCCTGTGTCCACGCGCCGTCGACGCACGATTCGTACGTGCGCCCGGTGCAGCGATGCGCTCCGGCCGGCGTGCACTCGCCTCCGGTGTCGTCGGAGCCGTGGTCACGCGCGCTCGGTCCGCATGCGAACGCCAACACAATGAAGCCGTAGGTCCAGCGCATCTCCCCTCCGTTGCGCCATCCATAGCGCGCGAACACACCGTTCGTGAATTCGCATCTGTGCGCTGCTCAACTCGGCGAACCAGCGCTGCTATCGCGCCGTCAAGCCGCAGTGCTTCGCTTCTCGCTCAACTTGGCGCGGGCGTCAGGTAGCGCATGATCATGCGCACCGCTTCTCTGACGAGCACATTTGCCGTCGCGACGTCCGTCGTCAACACGAGCGATCGGATCACGCCATCACCTGCGTGAACGATCAGGTTCGCCGCCGCACGTGGACATGCGAGCGTCACGTCGCGCCGCGTCGCGAGTGTCGCCGCGACGATGTCGACGTAGGCATCGAGCGCGCGCTGATGCTGCTCGCTCCGACGCGCCGCCGACATCTCTTCGAACAGTGGCGCGTGCAGCTTCTCGTGCAGGCGCGCGACTTCCAGTAAGCCGAACAACACGCTCGTGACGCATTGTTCGAGTGCGAGCCCCGCAAACGTCGTGACGAGCTCGCGAAACGCACGCAGCATCGTG
The DNA here is from genome assembly GCA_036274355.1 of Kofleriaceae bacterium. Classification (GTDB taxonomy): domain Bacteria; phylum Myxococcota_A; class Polyangia; order Haliangiales; family Haliangiaceae; genus JABFXX01. Next base: position 9,043 of record DASUFX010000740.1, read on the forward strand.
TCGAGCTGGCGATCGATGATCGCGCCGACGATCGCCTCGCGATTCGGGAAGTACTGATACAGCGATCCGACGCTGACACCGGCGACCTCCGCGATCCTCGTCGTGGTAAGGCGCTCGAGACCTTCGCGCTCGAGGACGCGCGTGGCGGCGACGATGATCGCTTCCATCGTGATGCGCGCCCGTTCTTGGTGAGGCTCCTTCCGGAGATGAGGTGGACGGCGCTGCATCGACGCGCGCAACCTAGAACGGGTCCGGTGGTCCGGCCGCTATCCGGCACTCACGGGTGCTCGCACGAACCCGCCACACTACGCACGACCAGACAGGATCGACTCGACCATCTGGCGCGCGATCGGGTGATAGCTGGCCCCGACCTTCGCAAAGATCGTCGTCGCAGTTTCACGCGTGCGCGGGTCGGCGGCGAGCGCCGTGAACAGCGGCCGTAGATACTTCATACGACCGACGGCGCCGAGCACTTCTTCGACCCGCGGCAGCACCGGCGCGTAGCCACTCTTGAGCGCGAGCGTGAGCCACGGCACGAGCACGTCGTAGTTGCGCGATGCAGTCAGGCGATGCTGTTCGTCGAGCGCGCGGCAGGTTTGCTCGGACGCGGGCCGCGGCACGTTCTCGAGATAGAGCGCCCATTCGATCGGCGACCAGCCCGCGCACTGCGCTGGCGTCGGCACGCTGCCGGTGAGCGCCTCGACTGCATCGAGCCGCGACGAGCGGAATGGCGGCACCCAGTCGGGCAGGCCCGGGCCGTCGAGCCACGCCTCTGCGTTCGCGGCGGCGAGCGCACCCGGCAATCCCGCGTCGATGTGGCGGATGAAGTCGTCGGTCGTGATCGCCGCGAACCGAAACGTATCGAGGTAGCTGCGCAGCCAGCGCGCGAACTTGTCGCGGCCGACGACTGCCTCGATCGCGCAGAGCAGCAGGTAGCCTTTCTCGTACGGGACGAGCGAGTACGCGTCGTCGGGGTCGACGCCGTCGAGGTGCGTGCGCAGCTTCGTCAGCTCCGGGCGCTTCGCGAACCGCTCGAGGGATTCGTCGAGCTCGCGGCGCCCGAGTGCCGCTTGCAGCGCGGCCATGTCCGCGCCTTCCGTCGCCTCGACGATGCGGCGCTCCGCGTACGTCGTGAAGCCTTCGTTGAGCCAGAAGTGCTCGGCGTTCGCGTTCGTGACGAGATTGCCCGTCCACGAGTGCGCGAGCTCGTGACCGACGACCGACACCAGCGACCGATCGCCCGCGATGATCGTCGGCGTGATGAACGTGAGGCGTGGGTTCTCCATGCCGCCATAAGGAAACGACGGCGGCATCGTGAGGATGTCGAAGCGCTCCCAGTCATAGGGGCCGAACAGCGCTTCGGCCGCAGTCATCATCCCGTCGACCTCGGCGAACTCGTACGCGGCGGCCTCGATGACGGCGGGCTCGGCCCAGACGCGGCAGCGCGGCGACAAGTCGCGCGAGACCAGGTCACCGACAGCGAACGCGAACAGGTAGGGCGGAATCGGCTGCGGCATCTCGAACCGATGGGTCGCCAGCTCGCCGGCTTCCTCGCGGCCGCGGTCCGCCGCTGCCATCACGGCGTGGAGCGTGCGCGGCACGACCAGCTCGGCCGTGTAGCGCACGCGCAGCCGCGGCGTGTCCTGCATCGGAATGACCGAGCGCGCATGAATCGCCTGGCACTGCGAGAACAAGAATGGCTGCTTGCCGCCGCTGGTCTGTGCCGGGGCGAGCCACTGCAGCGCAGAGGCGGACGGCGACGTGCGATAGCGAATACGGATCGCGGGTGTCGGCGCTGCAAGCTCGATCGCGAGGCGCGCGCCGAGAAACGGATCTGCCTCGTGGAGCTGGAACGTGAGCGGATTCCCGCTCGCATCCTGGATGCGCTCGATCGCGAGATCGCGAGTGTCGAGATCGAGGCGCCCGCTCGCCGGCGCACGGAACGTGAGCACGACCTCCGCCGCGATCACCTGGGTCGCGAAATCGATCCGCGCGGTCAGCGCGAACGATTCGGTCTGGGCCTGCGTGTCATCGCAATACGAATGCGGATCGAGCCGAGCCATCGGCCGGAGAATACATGCCTAACTGCGCGCGCACCTGACCAGAACGGCCGTGATGTTGTCGTTACCACCGGCTTCGTTGGCACGCTCGATGAGCTCGCCGACGGTATGCGCGAGGTCCGTGCTGCCCGAAATCATCTCGAGCATTTCCTCGTCAGGGAGCTGGCCGGACAGGCCGTCACTGCACAACAAGTAGATGTCGCCCGGGAGCAGGTCGTGCGTCTTGACGTCGACCTCGACGAAATCGTTGAGGCCGAGCGCGCGCGTGATCACGTTCTTGTGCGGGAAGCGATCCTCTTCCTCGCGCGTCATCTCGGGATTGATTTCTTTGAACTGCTCGAGCAGTGAGTGGTCGCGCGTGAGCCGCACGATCTCGCCGTCGCGGATGCGGTATGCGCGCGAATCGCCGACGTGCGAGATGCAGATTCGATCGCCTTCGAGCGCGGCGGCTACCAGCGTCGTCCCCATACCGCGGCGGCCCGATTCGCTGTTCGCCGCTTCGAACACCTTCAGGTTCGCGACCTTGAACCCGCACACGAGCCGCTTCTCGAGCTCGGTCAGCTGCGGCTGGCACTCGAACGGCCACGGGTTTGGCAGGCGCTTGTGCGTCTGGTGATAGAAGCCGGCGACCTCGGTTGTCACCAGCGCAGACGCGACCTCGCCCGCCGCGTGACCACCCATGCCATCGGCGACGAGCACGAGCGCTTCATCTTCGAGAATGCAGTAGCAGTCCTCGTTATGCGTACGACGCATTCCCAGGTCGGTTATGGCCGCATAGCGGGTCCGCATCTCCACCGTGCGGAGATCAATTTACCAGCGTATTTGGCGGACGATCTACGTTAGCGGCCAGCGCAGCCAGGTAGCCGCCCGTGCCACAGGTCCTAGCCGGCTGCGCGCATCCTGGTACGCAGCTTCTGCAGAGGATGTCATCGTCGACAGGTCCTCGGCATCGATGCCGATACCGTGGCGGGCACGGTCAAGAATACCCGCACACCGCTCGACGCCGTCGATACCGACCCGCTGAGCCAGGTCGCGCGGCGACTCGTTCGCATCGGGACGCCAACCCGCATCACGCAGACCGACCAGCGCCAGTTGCCACGCGTTCGACACCCGCTGATCGACGGTCTCTTCCCAGTACGGCTTGCGCAGATGGCGCAACGTGACCAGGCGACGGATCGGGCGTAGCGCAAGCGCAGCGAGCTGCATCAGCACCGCGGCTGCCAGGATCACGCCCACCCAGTGCAGCAGCGACGGACCGATGATCGTCGAGGCCGGCCGGCGCGGCGTCGCCGACGCCGGTGCAGGCGCGGCGGCGGTTGCGGTCTCGGCGTGCGGCGGCTGCACTGCGGGCGGCTCGGGAGATGGCGCTACGGGAGCCGGGGCTGGCGCAACCGGCGGCTGCGCGACCTGCGGCGGCGGCGGTGGCTCGTATCGCGGCTGCTCGACCTGCGGTACCGGTGCCGGCTCGATCGCTTGCGCGCGACTCGGCGTGTTGGCGATCGAGGGGTGAGGAATGCCATCGCTGTCAGGCGGAACGTAGGAGCCCTCGGCGACCGGCGGCGTGTACGTACGTCCCGTGACGGTCGGCGGAGTCCAATCCTGGGGGAGGTACCCCGACGTCGTGTCCGACTCCCACGGATCACCCGTCGTGACCGTGCCGGCATAGCCGACGGTGCCGTGTTGGCGCGGCCCCTCGACGACGTACCCGTTAGGGCTGTACGTGGTCGGGCCGTTGTACGGATAGAGATCGCCGGTGACGGGCAGACTCGGACGTCCGCCCGCGACCTCGGTGCCGCCGACATCGCAGCGCCGGCAGCTCTGGGGCGGCGGCTCGATCGGGTCACTCGAGCTTTCGTCATGACCGCGGCCGATCGCGAAGTACTCCTTCACGCGCGCGCGCGGCGTCTCGACATCGTCGACGATCGGACAGCAGGGCAGCCCGGGGCCGGCGTGCTCGACCGCGACCTGAGTCGACTCACCCGCGAGCGACTCCGACTGCCAGAGCCGTGGTGCCACCCACGCGGTGGCGCCGAACGCGAGTGAGCTCGCGACGAGCGCCCAGCCCGCGCGCGCCAGCCGGAAGCCCGGGCGCTCGCGGAGCATCACCGGCGGCTTTGGCTCGGCCAGCGTGATCGATGGCGCCGGCACCGCCGACCATAACGCGACGCGCCGGGTCTCGCGCACACGCAAGAACAAGAGGAACAACACGGCGAGCACGCCGAGCAGCACGATGCCGCTATCGTCGGGGATGCCGTTCGCGCGCGCGTGATCGAGGATCGATAGCATCCAGATCACGGCCGGGAACCAGAACGCGACGAGCGTCGTGCGATCGCCAAGACTCCAGAACGCGCAGCAGGCAGCAGGAATGAACGCCAGCCACAGCGTCGACGCCGACAGCTCGCCAGGCGCCGATGGCCCCACGATTGCGGCCGTCGTCAAAACGGTGAGCAGTGCGAACCAGTTCCGCGTGTTGAGCAACGCGAGTGCGTGGCCGAGCGCGGTGCCAGCCACCGTGCCGGTCCAGATCGCGGCGATCTGTGCGTCGCTGCGGATCGTGATGCAGACCGCCATACCGAGGATCAGCAGTAGCCAGTAGACGGCGAGGATCGAGAGCGCCGAGGTGCGTGGGGTCGTCATTGGATCACCTCCAGCACCGCGCGATCACCATCGCGGCGCGCGACGTGGTCGCCGGCGAACCGCGGCCAGTCTGCCCAGCACACGACCTGACTGAATACCGAGAGGTCGTGCCATCGCGTATGCGCGTCGCGCTGCGCCGCCGACCGGCGCGACGCTCGGTTCTCGGCGCTGCCCGCCGGGAACGCGTACGTGAATGTCGGCTCGCGACCAGGCGGCGTCTCGAGCGTGGTCCACGCAACTTCCGGAACCACGACCCACGACAGCTTCGCCTCGCGCGGAAGCCGGCGCGGTCGACACGACACGACGATCTGGCGTTCGCCGCGTTCGTCGACGAGCGACGCGAGCGGCAACTGTTCCTGCCACGTCACTCGCGCGCCGAGCTGGATCGCCTGGGAGCGCGATGCACGCGCGACGAGCACGCGCTCGACCGGCTTGATCGTATCGGTGCCGACACCGGCGACCAGCGTGACGCGCGTGCCGCGATCGGCGAGCGCCTTGCCGATGCCGAGCCACACCCGCACGAGCGCGTCGAGCATCTCTGTCGGCGCCTTGCACGTGAGCGCTTCGGTGCCGGCGAGCTCGTTGTCGATGATGATGCGCACCGCCGGATCTGCCGGCGGAATCTCGTCGGGCAAGCGAACGACGAGGCGGTTCTGTTGCAGCGATCGAAGCCAGTGGATGCGGCGCGTGTCGTCGCCGTCGACGTATTCGCGGATCTTGAACGAGCCCTCGGTCGGAATCGCGTGCGCAGGAACTGACGTCTGGGCGTCGCCACCCTGGCCGAGCAGCTCCTGCGCGTTCGCGACCTGCATCGGGCGCGGCAGCACCGTGAACGTCGCCTCGGCACGGCGAATCACCGGACTGCGAGTGAGCCCGAAGATGTCGCCGAGCCACAACTCGAGCGGCGGCGCACGATGCTCGCCGCGCAGTGCGGGACCGAGCTCGCTCTCGAGCCGAACGTCTGAACGCGAGGCACGTGAATCGACGGTGTAGCGCGAGACCGCGCCGTGTCGCATCGCACGGCCGGTGATGAAGAGGCGCATGCCCGGCGCGATCGGTACGTTCGTGAGCCGCACTTCCTCGTGTAGCGGCTCGCCCTCGACGGCGCGATCCGGAACGATCGTGCGCGTGACCGTCGCGTGGCGCCACGGCACGTCACTGCTCGCGACCAAGGCGGTCCAGATCACCGCGAGGTACACCGCACCGATACCGAGCACACCGACGATGCTGAAGCTCGCCCAGCCGACGCTGGCGGAGAGCAGCAACGCGACGGTGCCACTCACCATCATCGAAGCGCCCGCCGACGTCAGCACGTCGATGCGTTCCCAGACCGAGCACTGACTGCGCCGCGCATCGAGCGCGAGAATGATCAGCGCACCGAGCGTCGTGACGCCCATGCCGACGAGGATCTGGCCGGCGCTGTTGACGAGCGCATCGCGCGCGCTGAGCGTCACCAACGCCATCAGGAACGACGATCCGAACAGCGCCCAGATTCGCCACGCCCGCGCCGACATCACCGTGCTCCGATCACGACGGCACGCAACCGTTCGCGCACGGTTGCAGCGTCGGTCCACATGCGGTGGCGGAGCACGTCGGGCGCGACATCCAGCACGTCCTCGATCGTCACGAACTCGCGGCCCGCGAGCATCGCGCGCGCCTGCGCGGCACGTACCCACGCGATTGTCGCGCGCGGGCTGATCGCATGACCGTCTTCCCCGGAACGACGCAGCTTCGAGACGTAGTCGACGACGGTGCGCTTGAGCTCCGGCGTCACGTGGATGTACGGCACGGTGTCGCGCCACACGAGGAAATCAGCGCGCGAGATCACCGGCTTCACGGCGGCGAGCGGCGGCGTCACGCCGAGGTGATAGTCGAGGACTTTGACTTCGTCGTCCGGAGACGGATAGCCGATCTCGAGCATCACCATGAAGCGATCGATCTGCGCGGCCGGCAACGCGTACGTGCCGTGGTGCTCGATCGGGTTCATCGTCGCGAGCACCTGGAACGGCTCTTCGAGGTGATGCGTGACTCCATCGACGGTAACGCAACGCTCCTCCATCACCTCGAGGAGCGCTGACTGCGTCTTCGGCGTCGCACGATTGAGCTCGTCGGCGAGGAGGATGTGCGTGAACACCGGTCCTGGCCGGAACCGCATCTGGTGGTCGCGCATGTCGACGACGTTGGCGCCGGTGATGTCCATCGGCAGCAGATCGGGCGTGAACTGGATGCGACCGAATCGATTCTCGATCGCGGCCGCGATCGCCTTGCACAGCTGCGTCTTGCCAACGCCCGGGACGTCGACCAGGAGCACGTGGCCGCGGGCCGCCATCGCTGCGAGCACGCGCTCGATGACGTTGCGCTTGCCGACGATCACCTGCTCCACTGCCGCGACCACCTGCAGGTACTGCTGGCGGATGCGCTCGACGCGCGTGCGCAGCGGCGATCGTTCGGTGGGCGCAACTACGGGGGCTGCGGGTTCGCCGCGGTACGGACCGTTCTCGTTCATCTCGATCTCCTCGGGTGAATCGCCCAGGTGATGATGCGGAAGCTTGCCGATGAGCCAGCGGATCACGGCGGCACCGCCGTTGCGCGTCGCGACCGGCGGCGCGGCCTCGAACTGCCACAGCCCGGCGTAGGCATCTGCGAGCCGGCGCCTTATCGGCTCGTCGCCGGCCAGCTCGTACGCGAGCTGCAACAGCGGAGCACGCAGGTGCTCGGGAATCTGTGGTGCGAGCTGTTCGGGCGTCTCGCTCACGAAGTCGTGATCGCCAAGCGGCGGTCGCGACAGCGCCGACAAGGCGTCGTTCGCGCGCTGGAGGTCGCGCTCGGTGTAACTGCCGGTCGCGCGCAATACGCCCGCGACGAGTCGTCCCACGGCGATCATGCTGGCCAAAGCCTGATATGGCGGCCGGTCACATGCCATGAGAAACAACTAAACGTCGAGTCGTTGCACCTTATTCGCGGACGTCCACGTGACGGGTTTGCCGGTGCGCGGATGGCGCATCCGCAGCAGCGCCGCATGGAGCGAGATCACTGCCGCGGCATTCCGGCCGGTTGCATAGAGCGTGTCCCCTACGATCGGGTGACCGATGCTCGCGAGGTGGGCGCGGATCTGGTGGGTACGGCCGGTTTCGAGGGTCAGCTCGAGCCAGGTCCGATCGCGCTCCCGCTCGAGGACCTGCCAGTGTGTCACCGCGCGTTGCCCACCTGGCACGACCGCGCGCCGGTAGTCGCAGGTGGGGTCGCGGCCAAGCGGTGCGTCGATCGTTCCGGTCTCGCCGGCAACGCAACCATGCACGACAGCGCGATAGCGGCGCTCGATCGCGTGCTCCGCGAACCGCTGCCGCACCTGTTCGTGAACCGCAGCGCGCTTGCCGATCGCGATGAGCCCACTCGCCGCACGATCGAGCCGATGTAACGGATGCGGTCGCCACCGTCCCCACGGCTGATCCGGACGAGCACCGCAGTGCCAGAGCAGCGCGCCCAGCAACGTGCCGTCGCGGTGCAGCCCGAGCGGATGCACGTGCATGCCGGCCGGTTTGTCACACACGATCAGGTCGTCGTCTTCGTGAACGATCGCGAGTGGAATCGGTTCGGGAACCAGTATGCGTTTGAGTGCCGCGTGCTCGACCTCGACCGTGGCTGTCGCGTCGACGCGCGAATCGATGCGACCGACACGCCCATCGATCGTCACGGACCCGGCTGCGATCAACGCACCGATTGCGTCGATGGGAACGACGACGAGATGTGCTTTCGCGTAATCGACGAGCCTCACGGATTGGACGCCAATGGTATCGACAACTAGCGCGAGCGACGGTCCCGGCGAGCGATTTGCATCGTCTCTCGACGGAGGCCCATGTACTTCATCATGCTTGCCACGGCCATCGCCACGGTGGTCATCGCGGTCCTGATTACGAAGCGCTCGTAGGCGTAAGATACGCGGGTGCTACCGCCAGGACCGAGCTCGCCGGTGCTCTATCAGATCGGGCGCTGGGTCGTGCAGCCGCTCGAGCTGCTGGACGACTATCACGCGCGCTACGGCGACGTGTTCTCGTTGCGCTGGTTCGGCGGCATCAAGTTCGCGGTCGTCGCGACGCCGGAGCTGATCAAGCAAGTGGTCTCCGCGGATGCCGACGTCCTGCTTGCGGGTGTTGGCAATGCGACGCTACTCGAGCCGATGCTCGGCAAACACTCGCTGCTGACGCTCGACGGCAAAGAGCACTTGCGCCAGCGACGGCTGCTGTTGCCTGCATTCCACGGCGAACGCATGCACGCGTTCGAAGCCGCGATGCGCGAGATCACGGAGGCCTCGTTCGCCCAGTGGCCGCTTGGCCAGCCGTTCTCGCTGCACCCGTTCATGCAGTCGATCACGCTCGATGTGATCTTACGGACGGTGTTCGGTTTTGCGCACTCGGACGACCATCGCGAGCTGCGCGCTCGGCTCGTCGCGCTGCTCGACGTCGCGGCGAATCCCTGGCTGCTGTTTCCGGGCATGATGGGCATCGATCCGCTCCGCCTGCCGTGGCTGCGCATCACGAAGCTCAAGCGCGCACTCGACGATTCGCTGTACCGCCTCATCGCGGCACGTCGCCGAGCGCCGGGCGGCACCGACGTCCTCGCGATGATGCTCGAAGCACGCGACGAGCAAGGCAAGGCGATGACCGACGTCGAGGTTCGCGACGAGCTGATCACGCTACTGCTCGCCGGTCACGAGACGACTGCGACCGCGCTCGCGTGGACGTTCGATCAACTGCTCGCGAATCCGCAGACGTTCGACAAACTACAGGCGGAGCTCGCCGCCGGAAGCGACAGCTATCTCGACTGCGTGATCCGCGAGACGCTGCGCGTCCGACCGATCGTGCCGCTGATCGGCCGCCACGTCGCGAAACCGTTCCAGCTCGGCAACTGGATGATTCCGCCGGGACATCGCATCGCACCGTCGATCTATCTCAGCGGCCAGAACCCCGCGGTCTATCCCGAGCCGAAGCGCTTCCAGCCGGAGCGCTGGATCGGCGTCAAACCGGATCCGTACACGTGGCTACCCTTCGGCGGCGGCGTCCGTCGCTGCATCGGCATGGCGTTCGCGCAGTTCGAGATGCGCATCGTGCTGCAGACCGTGGTGGCGCGTGCGCGCATGCACCTCGCGGACGGTCCCGCAAAGGTGGTCCGTCGCGGGATCACGCTCGCGCCGTCGGGCGGCACTCGCGTCGTGCTCGATGAACGCATCGCGACGCGTCCTGCGCCGCGGGCGGTCTACCAGGCGTAGCGGTTGCCCTTCCAGTTCAAGAACTCGCCCGAATCAGCGAGCGTCGCGCGATCGATCTCGCGCAGGATGCCGCGCACCGAATCCTCGACGCGCGTCGGCGCGTTGGCGCCACCCATGTCGGTCTGCACCCAGCCGGGATTGATCACGTAGGACG
>DASUFX010000741.1:0-2072 GCA_036274355.1 Kofleriaceae bacterium
GGTTTGTCGATTCGCGCTTGGCGAGCCGGAGAACGTGGCCGACCTGTACGGAGAAGGGAATGAGCGCGCGGCGCAGTCGATCGCCGACATTGTCGCCGGAGTGGATGCCGACGTTCTGCACCTCCACGCTTTCACACGCGCAGCGTCCGTGCGTGCCGCGCGCGCCGCGAAGCGAACAGGGGCGCGCGTAGTCTTCACCTATCACACGCCGACGGCGAGCTGCGTACGCGGCACGCTCCTTCGTGACGGCCAGGAGCCGTGTGACGGAGCGCTGATCGCGCAGCGGTGTGCCGCATGTCTGCTGCAGAGTCGCGGCGTACCGCTCGTGGCTCGCGAAGTGCTCTCGCGAGCGCCGGCCACGATCGGCTCTGCTCTGGTGTCGGCGCATGTGGCCGGCCGCTGGGTGACCGGGCTCAGAGCGCGCGAGCTGACAGCCATGCGACACGACGCATTTCGGCAACTGCTCGACGAGAGCGACGCGATCGTTGCCGTGTGCGGGTGGGTGAGGTCATTGCTGCTGCGAGCCGGTGCGCCGCCCGATCGCGTGGTCCTTTCGCGGCAAGGAACGCCGCTGACACCATCGCCCGTGCAGCCGCGGAGGGCTCGCGATGCGGAGCTTCGGCTCGCCTACGTTGGCCGACTGCATCCCACGAAGGGTGTCCACATCGTGCTGGGTGCGCTCGCGGCCTGTCCGGAGCTGCGCCTAACGCTCGACGTGTACGGAATCGCGCAGGGCGACGAGGGTGCTCGGTACCGAGACGAGCTCGTCGCAATCACTGCGTCCGACTCGCGCGTTCGATTTCAAGCACCGCTCGCGTCGGATCGAGTCGTGGAGACCCTGGCGTCGTACGATGCGACCGTCGTCCCCTCGCAGTGGCTCGAGACCGGGCCGCTGACCGTGCTCGAGTCGTTTGCCGCCGGGACGCCCGTGATCGGGTCCAACCTCGGCGGCATCGCCGAGTTGGTCTCGCACGATCTCGATGGCTGGCTCGTGCGCCACGCCGACGTCGAGGCGTGGACGCTCGCTTTGCGCCGCGTTGCGACCGATCGGACGCTGTTGAATCGACTGCGTGCGGGCGTTCACGCTCCGCGATCCACGACCGACGTGGCCCGAGACATGGTTGCCGTGTACGAGTCGATCGTGTCGCGACGCGCGAGTGGGTCGCCGGCGACTGCCGGAGTGGCGTGATGCGCGTGCTCTACGTGCAATACACGAATCCTGGCGCATATCCACCGCTCGTGCGCGGCTCGAGCCTGCTCGCGGAATCGGGCGCCGAGGTTTTGATGCTTGGCACGCGGGTGCGCGACACCGACGTGCTCGACGTGAAGCCCGCGAAAGGCATCGACGTTCGTCTCACCCAGCAGGCGCCCGAAGGTTGGCGACTCAAGACGCATTATGGTCGCTACGCCGCCTGGGTCGCGAGAGAAGCGGCCGCCTGGAAGCCCGATTGGATCTACGCTTCCGATCTGCTATCGGCCCCCATAGCGCTCGCGCTGGCCGCGCTCACACGTGCCCGGATCGTCTACCACGAGCACGACGCGCCCTCGACCGACCGGCCGAACTGGATCATCAAACGCTATCTCGACGCTCGTCGCCGCCTGCTCCATAACGCCGATCTCGTCGTGACGCCTAACGCCGAGCGATCGGCGCGACTGGCCGCGCTCGCCGGTGGCCGGGAGGTGCTGACGGTCTGGAACTGCCCGCGGAGACCTGATCGACGACCGCCGATGGCACAGCCGCGCGACGTCCTTCGCGTCATCTATCGTGGGTCCGTGAACTCCGAGCGGCTGCCGCTCACCGCCATCGAAGCCGTTGCACGAGCCGATTTACCGGTGACACTGGACATCGCCGGCTACGAAACAGCCGGGTCGCGTGGGTATCTCGCGAGGCTCGGCGATCACGCCGGTCGTCTGGGGACCGGAAATCGGGTCCGCGTCCTCGGCACGATTTCTGAGGACGAACTGGGCGTGATCTGCGAGAATTGCGATATCGGGCTGGCGCTCATGCCTATAGCGTCAGCCGACGAGAACATGCGTACCATGGCGGGCGCCTCGAACAAAGCGTTCGAGTA
>DASUFX010000742.1:0-5809 GCA_036274355.1 Kofleriaceae bacterium
GACGAGGATGTTCCTCATCCCGTAGAAGCTGAAGCGCTCGCAGCCTTCGTTCGCGATGATGAACGGAATCTGCGACGGGATTTTCGCTTTGGGCTTCTCGCTCACGCGCCGCGCATACTACCGGATCGTGCCCTGCGCGCTATGTGAACAAGCGCTAACCGGCAGCGTCGCGCGGCTTACGTAGACAAGCGCGTCAGAAGCGCTGCTAGAAGCCCCAGCTGACTTTCGCGGTGCCGCCACCGGCGGTCGGCGCGACCTCGACGTTCGGCATCACCTTCTCGCCGCGGTTCATGATCGCGAGCACGATGCCGGTCACGGCGACCGCGCCACCGACGCCCATCATCACGACGCCGATCTGGCCCTTGAGCTCGGCGCCATTCTTCTGCGCGAGGAGCGAGCGGTGCTCCGGCGCGGTGAGGCCGGGCTCGCAGCCGTTCTGGCACTGCGTCGAGAAGTCGGCTTCGAACTGATCCATCTGGCGCTTGCCGAGGAACCACGTGCCGACGCCACCGAGGCCCACCGCGACGCCCATGCCCGTCATCGTCCACGGAATCCAGCGCCGCCAGCGATATTTGACGACGTTGGCCGAGTCGAGCGAGACGAGGTGCACTTTCTCCTGCGACGTCTTGCCGCCGGCGACGACGACCTTCGTCGACGCGGTGAGATAGCCGCTCTTCTCGCCGACGATCGCATGCTCGCCGGCGAGGACGCGGATCTTCACGGTCTTCGGGCAGTCGGTCCACGGCTTGCCATCGAGCAAGAGGCGCGTCGCGGTGTCGTCACAGGTTGCTTCGATGAAGCCGACGCGGCCTTTGACGAGCGCCTGGTAGTCGAGCGCCTGCTGATAGAGCTCGGGTTTGAACGGCTTGTCGCCGTAGGCGAGCGCTTTCTCGAGATCGTCGGCGGCTTCGAGGATGCGCTCGAGGCGAATCTCGGTGACGGCCATGTTGAAGCGAATCAGCGGGTGCTCCCACATCGCGATCGCTTGCTTGTACTTTTCGAGCGCGGGCGCATGCGCCTGCTGCGCGAATAGCGTGTTGCCTTCCTCGTAGAGCGCCTTCGCCTTGTCCTGAACATCCTGCGGGACGCCCTGCGCCCACGGCTTGTTCTCGCTACTGACCGGCGACGGCGCGGGCGCTGGCGCGACGGCAGGCTCTGCTTCTGGTGGCGGCGCCTTCTCCGCGGGCGTTGGCTTCTTGGGCGGAGCTTTCTTCTTCTTCGGCGCGGCGATGGCCGGAGCGGCGAGACACGCGAGGATGACGAGCGCTTTCTTCATCACAGTCCTCCCGTCGAGATCTTCGACTTCTCGGCCTCGAGCTGTTTCACGCGTTCCTTCTCGGCAGCGAGCAGCTGCTGCGTGCGCGCCTTCTCGGCCTTCGCTTCGGCGGTCGCCTTCTCGGCGACCTCCTTCGCAGTGGCCGCTTTCTTCGCGTTCTCTTGGGCGACGCGCGCGAGCTCTTGCGCGGTCGCATTCGCCTTCTCGGCTTCCTCGACCTTCTTGCGAAGTGCGAGGTTGGCGGCAGCGAGGTCTTCCTGCGACTGGGCGACCTGCTGGTTCGCCTTCTGCGCTTCCGCGGCCTTCGCCGCTGCGATCTCGGCTGCCTGCTTCGCCTCCGCTTCGGCCTTGTCCTTGCGCTCCTGCGCCGCCTTCACCTCGTCGAGCTGCGCCTGCACCTGCGCTTTGGCTTTCTTGGCTTCGACGAGCGCGTCGTTCGCTTCCGAGTTCGCCTTGGCGAGCTGGATCGTGAAGAACGCACCGCCGGCGAGGATCACGCCGAGTACGACGAACACGAACGACAGGCCGAGCACGCGCTTGCGGCGGCTGCTCGCGAGCTGTTTGCGCACGGCATCGAGGAAGTCGCGCTCCTGGCTCGACAGATCGAGCAGGTGGCGCTTCGTCGTCGCGAGCGCATCCTGCGCCTGCGCGCCGCGCCACACGAGGTCGCTGCGCTTGCCCTTCGACTGCCACTGTTTCGTCGCTTGCCGCAGCTCCTGCATGAAGCCGCGCATCGCCTGGCTATCTTCGAGCCAGCGTGCGAGCGTCGGCCACTCACTGATCAGCACCTCGTGGACGATCTCGACGGTCGTGCCTTCGGAGCCCTCGGTGTGCATCAGCACGAGGCGCGCACGCACGAGCTGATCGAGGATGCGCTCGACCTCTTGGCGATCGCTCGACAGCTCGAGCAGCTCGGTGTGATCGATGACCGCGCGCGTGCCCTCCGCGGTCACGAGTCGCGTCATCATCGCGCGCAGAAGCTTCTGGCTTTGCGACGGCACCGCGGCCGCGACTTCATCGGCGTGACGCGCGAACGCGCCACCGACGCCGCCCATCGCGTTGTACGCGGCGATCGTCAGCTTGCGCTTGGTGCGATCGCGCGCATCCCAGAGGCGTGTCGCTGCGAACTGGAGTAGTGGCAGCGCGCCCTTGCTGGTCGCCGCCTGCATCATGTCCTCGACGATCCACGAATCCTCGAACGTGTAGCCCGCGAGCTCGGCCGGACGGACGAGCGTCTCGCGCAGGTTGTCGAGGTCGGGCGCCGACAGGAAGAACAAGCCGCGCGACAGCTCGGAGAGGAATTGCTTGTGACCGGCGAGGCGATCGAGGAAGTCAGCGCGCATCGACAGCACGACGCGCACCGGCGCGGTCGCATCGTCGGCGGCGGCGAGCAGCGCTGCGAGGAACGTCTTGCGCACCTCGTCGTTGTCGGAAAGCGTGAACAGCTCCTCGAGCTGATCGACGACGAGCATCACCTTGTGCTTCTTGCGGATCGCCGCCTTGCGCAAATACTCGCCGAACAGACCGGGTGAATCGCC
Organism: Kofleriaceae bacterium; assembly: GCA_036274355.1. Taxonomy (GTDB): domain Bacteria; phylum Myxococcota_A; class Polyangia; order Haliangiales; family Haliangiaceae; genus JABFXX01. The sequence continues at coordinate 2,815 of DASUFX010000742.1, forward strand.
GAGCTGATCGATCACGTCGGCCGGTGCGACGCCGGTGTCGATCGTCTCGTCGAGCGCGCTCGCGAGGCTCTGCAACGGCTGACGGCCAGGACGCAGCACGCGGACATGCCACGTGCCGCCAGTCGCGCGCATCGCGGGCAACAGGCCAGCGTGCACGAACGACGATTTACCAACACCCGACGGACCGATGACGGCGAGCAGCGGCCACGCCTCGAGCTGCGCGACCGCCGTACGGATCTCGTTCGAGCGGCCGAAGAAGTACTTCGCATCGTTTTCGCCGAACGACGCGAGCCCGCGATACGGGCAGACGTCGGGGCTGATGCGCTCGGCCTTCGGCGCGAGGAACGCCTGCAGGTCCTGGATCGCCTGCGTCGCGGTCTGGTAGCGCTCCGATTTGTGCTTCTGCAGGCAGCGATCGACGATCGCGACGAGCTCGGCGGGCAGCGATGGATCACGCGCGCCGAGGCTCGGCAGCGGTGTATCGAGATCGGTGAGCCGAACGCGCAGCTTGTCGGCGTTCATCGTGCCGGCCGGATGCACGCCGGTCAGCGCGCGCCAGAACATGATGCCGCACGCCCAGATGTCCGATTGGAGATCGACGGTGTCGGCGCCCCATTGCTCGGGCGACATATACGGCAGCGTGCCGACCATCGTGCCGCCGCCGGAGAACGTGACGTACGTGTGACGCTCGCCCTCGGGCGTGGTCGATTCCCAGCGCTTGTCCTTGCTCGAATTCGCGGCGATTCGCTCGGCGTCGTCGCCCGCGGGATCGAAGATGCGTGCGACGCCGAAGTCGAGCACCTTCACCTGGCCGCGATCGGTGACGAAGATGTTGCTTGGCTTCAGATCGCGGTGAACGATGCCGTGCTCGTGTGCGCGCTCGAGCGCGCGGAACACCGACAGCATCAGCTCGGCGAACTGGCGCGGGCCCGGCTTCGCCTCGAGCACCTGCGAGAGCGTCTTGCCCTCGAGATACTCGAGCACCATGTACGGCAGGCCTTGGTACTCGCCGACCTCGTAGATCGCGACGATGTTCTCGTGCGTGCAACGCGCCGTCGCGCGCGCCTCGATGAGAAAGCGCTGCGCGAAGTTCGGATCGTCGTGGAGCAGGAACTTGATCGCGACCTTGCGGCCGAGCTTCGTGTCGCGGGCGAGGAAGACCTGGCCCATGCCACCACGCGCGATTTCGCGGATCAGGCCGAAGCGATCGATCTGCGTGCTCTCACCGATTTCGATCGGCTGTCGTGGCTCGCGACGCGGTTTCGACCCAGAGCCACCACTACGCGGCTCGGGCCTGGGGAACTGTTGATCCGCGGGCAACAGCGACGTCGCCTGGCTCGGCTTCGCCGTGCGCGGGCGCGCGGCGGGGAATTCGCCCGACGCTGGCGCGCGATCGGCGCCGTTCGACGCGAGCGGATCCGCGGGTAGCGGCGCTGTCCGCCGCTTGCTCGCCGGGACGTTCAGGTCCTCGGCTCCATGCGGCGACGACTGGATCTTGTGCGCGATCGGTTCCGGAATCGCGTTGCTCGCGCTCTGTGTCGGCGCGACTTCGACCGGAACTGCCGAGTGCGTGATCGGCACCGCGGAAGCGAGTGACGCCGCTGGCGCAGCAGGCGGACGAAGCTTCGCGGAGGGCATTGCCGTCGGCGGCGAGAGGTTCTCTGCCGTCCACTGGCCACTCGATGCCGCGGGCATGTTGCCCGACGACGATGCTGCCGATGGTTCGGTCGGCGGCGTTACGGGTGCGGGTTCGATCTTGCGTGCAGTTGCAGTCGCCGAGGCAGCGACGCCCGGTGGTGGCGTCTGTGCGCGAAGTGGTGGCGGACGCGGTGGCGCCGCTTGAACTTTCGCCATCGCAGGCGGCGTCGGCACGCGCGGCACGTTCGCCTTGTCGGGAACCTTTGCCATCGCAGGTGGCGTCGGCACGCGCGGTGCGGGCGTCGTGCTGCCTGATGGCGCGGTCACCGACTTGGGACGCGGTGCATTCGCGGGCGTCGGCACGATCGGTTTCGGCTTGCCCGGTTCCGATGGTGGACGTTGAAGTGATTGCGATCCACGTGGTGATGCCATCGGCGGTGCAGGCGGCCGCAACTTCGGCTGCGGCGCCATCGTGTGTTCCGGAACTGGAGGCGCCGCCGCGGGCGCGGAACCTGGCGTCATCAGGCGATCGAGCGCCAGGTCCAGATCGTTGTCTTCGGCAGACCCGACCGTAGTCGGCGGATCCTCTCCCGCTGAGGACTTAGACTCTCCCACGCGTAGCCTTCATTGTAGATCGAGCTTCGCGGTGTTAGCGATGTGGGAGGCGACACCACACACGCGAGATCAGCTGCATCGCAGCTTCGTGGCGTCGACGGTCAAGTCTCGGCGTCGACGAGCACGCGCAACCTGTCGACAGCTTGTGCGTGCAACCGGCTCGCCCACGACTTGGAGATGCCCAGCTCGGCACCCGCTTCGAGGAGGTTTTTGCCCTCCCAGTAGTGTTTGGTGACGAGCGCACGCTCTTTTTCGGGTAGCGCAGCGAGTGCGTTTCGGAGCTTTGCCGAGAGGCGGGTGACGTCGATGCGCTCTCCCGCAGTCTTTGCGTCGGGATCGGCGGCGTCGAATCCTTGGTCCTGCATCGACTCGAGCGACGTCACGTACATCGTCCGGATCGCCGACAGCGCGCTCTTCACGGACGCGAGTGCATCTTCCCGTTCGGGAGGCTTCGCGCCACGCTGCGCCGCGCCCGCATCACGTTCAGCGCGATGCTCCAAGTACTCGCTCGCTGCACGCAGCGCGACGAGCTTGGCCCAGACGCGGCGAGGCAGGTTCGACGACTTGCGCAAGCCATCGACGATCGCGCCTTGCACGCGATACCACGCGAACGTCGAAAACGATGCGCCGCGATCCGGATCGTAGCGCGTGGCAGCTTCAGCAAGCCCGGCGTTCCCGAGCGCGACGAGCTCGTCGAACTCGATGTGCTCTTTGACGCGCGGATAGATCATCGCCGCGGCCT
>DASUFX010000743.1:0-5240 GCA_036274355.1 Kofleriaceae bacterium
GAGAAGTACTGGTTCTCGATGTAGATGGTGTGCTTCGCCTGGCCGATCGCGCGCTGGTGGAGGCGCAAGAGCTCGCGGAGCTCCGGCTGGTCGCTCTTCTCCATGGCCGGCCACGTGCGCGCGAAGCCGACGCGCGGGACATCGATGTCGAACGACGAGCGGATGTCGATCATCGTGCGCGGCTGCTCGGGCAGCTCGAGCCGGCTGTGCGTCGCGATCTCCCAGCGCTGGGTGAACCAGCGGCGCAGGACGTCGACCGCCTCGCCGGTCACGTAGGCGCTGACGTCGTGGTAGGGGCGGCGGCGCCGGTCGCGCGTTCTGTTACGCGCCTCGTGCGAACGATCGTCCCAGCGCGTTTTGCAGACATCCATGCCACCGAGGAACGCGATCGCGCGATCGACGACAAACAGCTTCTGGTGATGGCTCGCACCGGCCGGGTGCATGTGATCCATCTTCCAGTGAATGCGATCGTGGCCGCGCAAGCGGAGCCGCAGTCGCTGCATCGGCTCGCGCTCGAACGCGAAGACCGGCGAGCTGTCCCACGGCAGCATGTAGACGTGGAGGTCGGGACGTTCGTCGCACAGCGTCGTGAGCAGGTCGAGCAGCGTGTGCGGATACTCGCAGCACTCCACCTCGTCGCCGCGCACGAGCCTCGTGTTGCAGGAGAACTGCCAGCCGGCCATCAGGATCGTGCGCTCCGCTTTGCAACACGCGTCGTAAAACGCGCGGTAGAAATCCTTGCCGTCGACGAGGACCCCTGACCGCTCGACATCGACGAGGGCCGCGCAGGTCTCGCCGGGGACGAGCAGGGGGCTCATACCCGTACGTCGAGCGAATCGCGTGCCATGCAAAGCGCGCCGCGTTGTCGCAACGCGCGTCAGCGCGCGTCAGGCAGCTTGCAGCTCGACGACGACGGGCAGGTGATCAGAAGCAGTACGAGCCGGCCCGCCGCTCCAGGCTTCCGCACGTACGACCTCGACTTGACCGCGGTACAGGATGTGATCGAGCGGCATGAACGGCGCGGGTGCTGGCCACGTGCGGGCAAACCGCGTCGCCGAGTGCAGGAACGAATCGCGACGAAGCGCGCGATACGCAGGCGACCACGGCGTCATGTTGAAGTCGCCGGCGACGATCAACGCCTCGTTCGCCATCGCAGCTGCGATCGCTGCGACCTGACCGGGCCGTTCCTTGAACAGGATCGACAGGTGTGTGTTGATCATCTCGACGACGTGGCCCTCTCGCCACTCGAGAACGGTGATCAGCGACGAGCGCGGCTCGCTGCGATACTGCTGCGGCAGCTTGAGCTGACGCGACGATTGGATCGGCAGCTTCGTCAGCGTCGCGATTCCGTAGCGCTCGCCGTTCGTCCACTCGAGGTTCGGTGCGAACGCCATGTCCATCCCGAGCCGGCTCGCGAGCTCGTGCGCCTGGTCGATGCCGCCACTGCGCTTGCAGCCGACGTCGACCTCCTGGAGCGCGATGACGTCCGGCTCGTATGACTCGATCACCGCCGCGATGCGGCCGAGATCGTGCTTCATGTCGACACCGCGTCCGCGATGGATGTTGTAGGTCATCACGCGCAAGCGCCGCATCTGCGCCAACGCTAGCGCCGAAACGACGACCGAGCACTCGGGGGAATTCCGAGTGCTCGGTGTGTTGCGAGTGAGAACTAGTCGAGGTCGTCCTTCAGATCGTTGGCCTTCTTGTCCGTGTCCTTCTTGAACTCTTCCCAGTTGGCGTCGGTCTGGTCGCCGATCTTGTCCATGCGCGCAGCGAGCTCGCTACGCTTCGCGCGGAGCCGCGTCGCCTTCTCACGCGACTTCTCGTCGCCCTTCGCCTCGAGCTCGTTGATGCGCGCGTCGGCTTGCTGCAGCTCGGCCGTCAGCGAGGCCTTGTACTGCTCGCGCGCCACCGACAGTTGCTGTTGCGCCTGGCCGAGCTCGCGCTGCTGACCGGCGAGGTCGCGTTGCTCCTTCGCGACGTCTTTCTGCTCGTCGCGGAGGTCCTTCTCCGCCTTGTTGACGTCGTTCGTCTGTTCCTTGACGTTCTCGCGAGCCTTTTCGAAATTGTGCTCGGCTTTATCTTCTGCGCTCTTCTTGCAGGCGCCGCTGACTGCGATCGCTGCAGAGAGGAGCGAGTACGCAAAGATCTTACGCATCGGAATCTCCCTTCGTGTTGCAGCTTTGTTGCTGCAACACAGGTGCCCGCAGATCGTGGCGGAATTGCGTCCGCGAACCGGTGCGCTTTGGTGCGACCACGCGCGCAGCCGTGCGCGACCTGTCAGCAGCTGGTTACGATTGCCGGTTCTCGTCGACGAACCCACTGGATGGGCATCGCGCCGCCGCGCTTGCTATGCTCATGCGGCTTGATCGGGCAAGTCATCGGTAACTACCGAATCGTCTCCGAGCTCGGCCGGGGCGGGATGGGCATGGTGTATCGCGCCGAGCACGTGCAGCTGGGACGACCGGCCGCGCTCAAGATGTTGTTGCCGGCGCTGTCGAGCGATCCGGGCATCGTGCAGCGCTTCTTCAACGAAGCGCGCGCGGCCTCGGCGATCGATCATCCCGGCATCGTCGAGGTCTACGACTTCGGTACGCACACCGACGGCAGCGCGTACATCGTGATGCCACTGCTCAAGGGCGAGAGTCTCGAGAGCCGGCTCCGCAACGGGCAGGTCGCACCGCTCGAAGGCGCGTCGTGGGTCGTCCAGGTGCTGTCCGCGCTGTCAGCCGCGCACGCGCGCGGGATCGTCCATCGCGATCTCAAACCCGACAACATCTTCCTCGTCGCGAACGAGCTGATGCCCGGCGGCATTCAGGTCAAGCTGCTCGACTTCGGCATCGCGAAGCTCGCCGACGACAAGGCCGCGGGCGTCAAGACGCAGACGGGCATGATGATCGGCACGCCGGCGTACATGAGCCCCGAGCAATGCATGGGGCGCTCTGATCTCGATCACCGCACCGACATCTATTCGATCGGCTGCATCCTGTTTCACGTCGTGTGCGGACGTCCGCCGTTCCTCAGCGAGCACGGCACCGGCATGATCATCGCCGCGCAGATGCGCGATGCGCCGCCCGATCCGCGCTCGCTGAATCCCAACATTCCGCCGGCGCTCGCCGCGGTGATTCTGAAGTGCCTCGAAAAGGATCCGGCGGCGCGCTACCAGACCGCGAATGACGTCAAGAACGCGCTGATCGGCGCCGGTGCGCAAGGCACGGTCTCGCGTGCGCCCGTCACCTCGCAGGATTCCTACGCCGCGACGCTCGCGCCATCGCAATCGCCGTCCAAACCGCCGTCTCACGCGTCGATGTCATACGACGCGACGGTTGCACCGGGGCCGACGACGACACGCAGCGGATCGGCCGCGCAGATGGTCGCTGCGACGCAGCCGCCCGCCAAGTCGTCGCGTGGCGCCTACTTCGCGGTCGGTGGCGTGTTGCTCGCGCTTGCCGGCATCGGTGTCGGCGTCGCGATGAGCCGCGGCGACGACGACAAGTCCGACAAGGCGCCGCCGGTTGCCGCGCCCGAGGCGGCGAAGCCCGCAGGCACGAATCCGACGACGGCGAAGGCCGAGCCGGTGATCCCCGAAGCCGAGAAGCCCGCCGAGAAGAAACCGGCCGACACGAAGCCCGCGGAGCTGCCGGCGTGTGACGAGGGCATGACGCGGACGATCGACACCGGCGATCACTGTTGCTGGACCGGCCAGGCGTGGTCGAACACGAAGAACAAGTGCATCGGCGCACCGACGTGCCCTCCGAGCATGCGCGCGAAAGGTGAGGCCTGCATCGCAGCGCCCACGCCCACACCCACCGTGCCGGGTTCGACCGCGCCTGCGTCGACCGCGCCCGCGCAGATCGCGACGGCCGGCCACCCGACGTTCAAGCTCGACGCGAAGACCTACGCACCTGGCGATCCGATCACGATCAAGTTCGCGAGCGCGCTGAGCAGCAAGCCGAACAACCGCGCGTGGGTCACGTGGATCGACGCGGGCAAGCCGCAGACTGCCTACGCGACGTGGGAGTACGTCGCCGATGGCGCGACGACCGCGCAGCTTGCCGCGCCGAAGCAACCGGGCAGCTACGAGATGCGCCTGCACACGAACTACCCGACGCAGAGCTACAACGTCGTGCACACGGTGCCGTTCACCGTGGACGAAGCGGCGGCATCGACAAAGCCGGCGACCACGAAGTACCGCTTCCACGTCAACAAGAAGACCGCGACTGCCGGCGAGAGCATCGAGCTCACGTTCGGGCAGCCGATGATCGCTGCGAAGGGCGAGCGGTTCTGGGTCACGATCGTCAAGCCCGGCGCCGCCGACGACTCGTACGGCAAGTACGAGTACGTCCCGGACAATGCCCACAAGATGATGTTCGAGATGCCGGGCGAGCCGGGCGACTACGAGCTACGCCTGCATGCGAACTACCCGACGAAGTCGACCAACGTCGTGCACCGGGTCAAGATCCACGTCGACGGTTGAGTTACTCTTCGCCAATGCAGACGGTGACCACGTTCGTGCCGCGCGATGCGGACACTTGCTGGCGCGTCTTCACGGACATCCCGAAGCTCACGCAGTGGGTGCCGGGCCTTCGCCACGCCGAGATCATTTCCAAGGCGCGTGGCCTGCCGTCCGAGGTTCACTTCCAGTTTGCAAGCTCGCTCGCGTACACGCTCGTCTACATGTACGACCGCACGAAGCGCGAGATCCACTTCGAGCCGAAGCTCGGCCGTCGTGAAGGCGTCAGCGGCTGGGCGCGCTTCGAACCGTTCGAAGACGGCACGCGCTTCACGTACGCGCTCGAGCACGGTGACGGCCGCGGCGCCGCGGAACGCGAGCTCGGCGATCTGCAGCGCCTCGTCGACGCATTCTCGACGTGGCTGACGACGACGACCTAGAAGTTGCCGGCGATACCCACGCCCGGGATCGTGTCCGACGGGCTCGTCACGACTACCGGCGAGAGCACGAGTGTGAAGCGCTCGTCGTCGTGGCGTGGTAGCCGCGTGTAGATCTGCTCGCGCAGCACGCGCCAGATCCACGGCATCGCGTCGGGCTCCGCCTTGCGCGGCGCGTCCGCGAGCGTGAGGCGATCCTCTGCGACGTGGACGCTGCGCACGTCGGGGATCGCGACGGCTTTGTGGGCGCGCGCGATCTCGGGCGCGCTTTCGTCGGGTTGCACGACGCACTGCAGATGACGCGGGCAGCCGAGCGCGCGACTTGTCGTCATCGCGGCAACACAGGCGGT
>DASUFX010000744.1:0-3250 GCA_036274355.1 Kofleriaceae bacterium
CGTGTCGATGTGTCGAACGCGGAAGAAGTCGATGCCGCCGCGAAGCGTGCCCGCGAGGCGTTCGGTGTGATCTCGGTCATCGTCAACAACGCCGGCGTCGGTGGCGGTGGCGGCCCGATGTGGAAGCTCGGCGTGAACGACTGGAAGTGGGCGCTCGACGTCAACCTGTGGGGCGTGATCAACGGCATTCGCGCGCTGCTGGGGCCGCTCATCGAAAGCGGCGAAGAAGGTCACGTCGTCAACACGGCGTCGATCGCTGGCCTGACCTCGACCCCATTCATGGGTCCCTACACGGCGACCAAGCACGCGGTCGTCTCGCTCTCCGAGTGTCTCGCGAAGGAGCTGGAGCTGACGAAAGCGAACGTCGGCGTCTCCGTGCTGTGTCCCGGGTTCGTGAAGACGCGCATCCACCAGTCGCATCGCAATCGCCCCGGCGAGCAGCAGAAGGTCGATGACAATCCGCTCGCGCAGAAGTTCGCGGCGGTGCTGCAGCAGCTCGTCGAGTCGGGGCAGTCGCCCGAGAAGATCGCCGACGAAGTGGTTCGCGCGATCAAAGAGCCGCGCTTCTACATCCTCACACATCAAGAGATGAAGCCCGCGGTCGAGCACCGCATGCGACAGATCCTCGACGAGGCGCAGCCCGGAATCGATCCTATGTTCAAGGCGCTGTTCGGCTGATCGGTGCGACACCGCACCGGCGTCGCAGTGGTGTCGCGCGCAAGTAGTTGCAACTGTTAGCTGCTGACTCTGTCCAGCTCACACAACCAAAGGAGCTACCGTGATCGAACTTATTCGTGGCGCATATCATGAGGGCGGCTGGGGCATGTATCCGACGACGTTCCTCGGCCTCGTGCTCATTGCCGCAGCAATCCGCTACCTGCGGAACCCGGAGCGTCGCCGGCTTCACCTCGCCCGCCATCTAAACGTCCTCGTCGGACTGTCGGGGACGCTCGGATTTTTCACGGGCGTGATCAAGACGTTCACGAATCTGCCGAGCGATCAGCTCTACATCGCGTTCATCGGCGTCGGCGAGTCGCTGCACAACGTCACGCTTGCGCTCTGCATGATGATCGTCGCACGCATCATCGTCGCGTTCGGCGCCGCGAAGGACACCGACTCGGCAAGCGATCTCGTCGCGCCGTAGGACTACGCGTTCATTTGCGCTCGAGGATGATCAGCTCGACGCGGTCGTTGATCGCCGCCGCGCCCTTTTGGGTCGGCGCGACCAACGGCTTGGTGCCGCCGAAGCCCTTCGGATCGATGCGCTCGTGATCGATCCCGTGCGCCTCGAGCCAGTCGCGCAGCGCGTTCGCGCGCTTCTGCGATAGCGCGGCGTCCTTCGCTGGATTCTTCGTCGGCTGAACGTGCACGCCGACGCGGAGGCGAATGATGTCGCCGCGCGCGCGCAGCGTCGTCGCGAGTTGCTGGAGCACGCTGAAGCTCGTCTTGTCGACCGCCGCGTCCTTGAAGATCACCGACTCGAGCAGCTCGAGGCGATCCGGCGTCGAGATCACGCTCGACTCGCCCTTGTCGGGACAGCCATCGTCGTCGTCGACGCCGTTGATCTTTTCCGGCTCGCTCGGGCACTTGTCTTGTGCGTCCGGCACGCCGTCGTTGTCGTTGTCGTCGTCTGGGCAGCCGTCGTCGTCCTGGAAGCCGTCCTTGTCCTCGACCTGGCCCTGGCACTTGTCCTTCTCGTCGAGGACTCCGTCGTTGTCGTTATCGGGATCGGGACAGCCGTCCTCGTCCTGGAAGCCGTCCTTGTCCTCGCGCTCCTGCGGACACTTGTCTTGCGCGTCGACGATCTTGTCGAAGTCGGCGTCGTTCGTGTTCGGATCGATGGGCGCCTCGACCACAGGCTTGTGCAGCGGCGGCAGCGGACGCCCGCTCGGCGTGAACGCGAGCGTGAACACGCCGCGGAACGCAGGCGCGCCGACGCCATTGGTCACGCCGCGCCCTGCCGCGATACCGAGGCTCACTTGATCCGAGGCCTGAAAGCGCAATCCGGCGAGGCCCTCGATCGTTGCCGCCAACGATTCGGCGTTCATCTCGTCGACCTTGCCGCCCGGGATGACCTCGCCGAACACCTCGGCCGAGAAGAACAGCGCACGCGCGAACCGGTACTCCATGGCCGCGCCCCAGGTCGCGCCGCTTCCTTGCAGGATGTTCGCGAACTCGACCTTCTTGCGCACGACGGCGCCGGCGTTGACGTGAATCGCCAGCTGCGTCGACGACACGAACGTCAGCAGCATCAGCGCGCGCGCCGACGGCATGTCGGTGCCGGCGAACTCACCATCGGTTGCGGTCGGAACCTTGACGACGAGCCCGCCACCAACCAGCCACTGCTCGTTGCGCCAAAGCCGCGCACGCCCGTGCACCGTCAAATCGCCGAGTACGCCGCCACTCGCCGGCGGTACGCCGAACGTTGCGGGCTCGCCGGGCATTTGCTTCACGACCGGTTCACCGCTCTGCAGATAGAACGGCATCCGCGCGCCGGCCTCGAAGCGGTCGCCAAACGCGTACGCGCCGCCGAGCTCGACCATCGTGCGATGGCGAACCACCGGATCGTCGTTCTGCACGGTGCCGAGCACGAGCGGGTTATTCGCGTACGACAGCCAGCTCGAGATCACGAGATCGCCGTTATGGCCGACGTCGGCACTCTGAACCTGGAAGTTCGTGCCGACGGTCGTTGGCGTCGGATCGAACACGGAGAGCTCGATGTTGCGCGTCGGCTCCGCGTGGCTGACAGAAGCGAACAGAAGAATCGAGACGCAGACGGAGCTACGCACGCCGCCGCTTTCTGCGCAGCAGACCGAGCGCGAGGAGGACGCCCCAGCCCGTGCCGCGGCCGGTCGAGCAGCCGAAGCCGCCACCGCCGTGCGCGTCGACGAATAGCGCGCGGCCATGCACCTCGATGGTGCGCTGCGCGGTCGGATCTTGATCGAGGTAGATCGACATGTTCGCCGTGTACTCGCCGACCTCAGGCGGCAAGAAGATCACTTCGAATTGCTTCGTGCTGCCGACCGGCAGGTCCATGTTGCTGACGTCATCGCCACTGAGCGTCTGCACCTTGAACTCGGGCTTATCGAACTTGATCTCGCGAATCTTGAAGTCGGCGTCGTCCTGATTGATGACGGTCAGCCACTCGTCCGGCACCTTCAGCGCGGTATACGAAACCGGCACGCCGGCGCCGGTGTTGCCGAAGTCGAGCGACGGTCCCATCGCGACGTTGCGGTCCTTGCCGTTGCCC
>DASUFX010000745.1:0-16177 GCA_036274355.1 Kofleriaceae bacterium
CGCCCTACGTGCTGAAGGACGGCGGCGTGATCCGCGAAGGCTACGACGCGACCGTCGACGAGTGTCGCCGGCTTGCCGACGGCGGCAAGGACGAGATCCTCGCGATCGAAGCGCGCGAGCAGAAGGACAGCGGCATCGCGAACCTCAAGGTCCGCTACAACCGCGTGTTCGGTTACTACATCGAGATCACGAAGACGCACCTGGCGAAGGTGCCGGCGCATTACGTCCGCAAGCAGACGATCGCGACCGGCGAGCGCTACGTGACGCCCGAGCTCGCCGAGCTCGAGAAGAAGGTGCTGACGGCCGAGGAAACGCTGGCGTCGCGCGAAGCCGAGCTGTTCAAGACCGAGGTCATGGCGGTCGCCGAGGTCGCGGCGAAGATTTCGGCGGCGGGTGCCGCGCTCGCGATCCTCGATGCGTGCGGGTCGCTTGCGGATGTCGCGGCGAAGCGCGGGTATTGCCGGCCCGTTGTCGACGACAACTTGGTCATCGACCTCGTCGACGCACGGCATCCGGTGATCGAGGCGCTGCTACCACCGGGCAGCTTCGTACCGAATGACTGCCGGCTCGACCCAGCAGCCGAGCAGCTAGTGCTGATCACGGGCCCGAACATGGCGGGCAAGTCGACGTACATGCGGCAGGTCGCGCAGATCGTGTTGCTCGCGCAGATCGGGTCGTTCGTGCCCGCGAAGGCGGCGACGATCGGCGTGTGCGACCGCGTGTTCACGCGCGTCGGTGCGGCGGATAACCTGTCACGCGGCGACTCGACGTTCATGGTCGAGATGCGCGAGACGTCGTCGATCCTCGCGAAGGCGACCAAGCGCTCGCTCGTCGTGCTCGACGAGGTCGGCCGCGGCACGTCGACGTTCGATGGCGTGTCGATCGCGTGGGCGGTCGCCGAACATCTGCACGACGCGATCGGCGCGCGCACGCTGTTCGCGACGCACTATCACGAGCTCGTCGCACTCGCTGATAGTCGGCCGCGCGTTCGCAACGTCTCGGTCGCGGTACGCGAGCACAAGAACGAGATCGTGTTCCTCCGTCGCGTCATCGCTGGTGGCGCGAACAAGAGCTATGGCATCGACGTCGCCAGGCTCGCGGGTCTGCCCCGGAACGTCGTCAATCGGGCGCGCGAGATCATGGCGAAGCTCGAAGGCGGCAATCAGTTGGGTTCGACGCCGCAGCTCTCGCTGTTGCCGACGGCACCGCCCTCGCCTGCACTCGCGCGCATCGCTGCGATCGACATCGATCGCATGACGCCACTCGAAGCGCTGCAGCTGCTGGCAGAGCTCAAGTCGCTGCTCTAGATCGCGCGCGTTGCGAATCTAGATGTAGTTATCGAAACGACGTGTGTTTGGGGGCCAAGAGCCACACGCGGTCGAAATAGGGGGCGCTAGCCCCGACAACTCCCGACGACAACCGCAAGCATTCCAATCGGTTCAGCTTGGCCTGCGCTTTGTACTTAGTGGCCGCCATGAGGAACATCAAGAGCATCGCGATCGGAGCCGCGTTGTTCACTTCCGTGTTCGGCGGGGGATGCGGCAACAGTGACGACTCGGGGCCGCTCGGCAACGTCGACAGCCTCGTCATCCTGCAGCGCCCCAAGCGCAACGACATGGGTGACATCTTCCAATACACCTCGTACGTGCCGACGGCGCGGCTTGTAAAGCTGTCGCCGCCGACTGCGGACGGTACGCTGACGACGCTCTGCTGTGACAAGGCAGGCGCCGAGTTCGCGGACATCGACATTTCGTCGTACGACATCTCGTTCGACGCGAAGGAGATCGTGTTCTCGGGCAAGCTGAAGGGCAGTGACCGGTACGGCTTGTTCCGGCTGACGCTCGAGAGCGGCGCGGTCACGCAGATCGCGACCGACCCCGGCCGCGACTACGTCAACCCGATCTACCTGCCGGGTGACAAGGTGATGTTCCAGACGAACCTCGCCGTTAACAACATGGCGATGGATCCGGTGGCCAACACGCCGATCGACGCCAACCCGGCGCAGCACGTCGACGAGTACGAGCGCGGTACCACGCTCCAGATGGGCACCGTCGGACTCGACGGCACCGGCGAGGTGCTTGGCCCACGTAACCTCTCGCACCGTACGTTCCCGACGCTCACCAGCGACGGGCGCGTGATGTTCACGCAGTGGGACCACCTCGGTCCGGTCAACGCTGGCCACCTCATGTTCATGAACACGGACATGACGGAGCTGCGTGAAGCATTCGGCAAGGAAGGCACCGGCGCCTCGAACTCGACGCTCAAGGCGCGCGAGATCAGCCCGGGCCGCTTCGTCGGTATCGCGACGTCGCGTGACCGCACGATCCAGTCGGGCGCGCTCATCGACATCCGCCTCGGTATGCCTTCGACGAAGAACGGCGTGCTCCGCGCCGACACGGCGATGAGCGAGGCGAACGCGAGCTACGTCATGCTGACGCCTGACGTCCCGACCGACCGCGAGCCGAGCGCCAACACGATCGGCCGCTACTACGACGCATTCCCGCTCAACGCGGGTGAGCATCCCGACCTGCTGGTCTCGTGGGCCGACGGTCCGGTCGAGTCGAGCGTGCTCGGCTCGGCGGGCATCTCGGCGAACTTCGGCGTCTACCTCTACGACACCAAGACGCTGCAGCGTCACCCGATCCTCGACGACCCGGAGATGTGGGACATCTTCGCGCGTCCGCTGATGCCGCGTTCGGCGCCGGCGGTGACGAGCTCGTCGATCGACAACAGCCTCGGTGGCCAAGCGATGGTCGGCGCGATGAACGTGTACGAGTCGAGCCTGACCACGTTCCAGCCGGGCTCGATCTACGGCGTCCGCATCATGGAAGGCTTCTCGTCGGAAGAAGGCTTCCCGGAGGACTTCGGCACCACGATGTTTGAAGGCCAGGCCAACCTCGGCGTCGCTCGCGTGGCGTCGGACGGCAGCTGGCTCGCCACCGTGCCGGCGAACGTGCCGCTCCACCTGCAAGCGATCGACGTCTTCGGTATGTCGCGCGAGAACGAGCCCGTGTGGTTCAGCGCGCGTCCCGGTGAGTCGCGCGTCTGCGGTGGTTGCCACGAGAACCGCGCCACCACGACCGTCATCAACCCCGGTATCACGCAGGCCGCTGCCATCGGCCCGACCGACGCGAAGGGCCTTGTCTCGCGCGCCCGCCGCATCTCGACGGATGCCGAGCTGTCGTCGCCAACCACTGCGCCGGACCGCCTCGTCGGTATGGCGTGGAACAAAGCCATCCAGCCGGTCTTCGACGCGAAGTGCGTCAGCTGCCACGACGGTACGCCGAGCGCGGCGAACCCGACCTACCAGATCGTCGACCCGACGACCGGCACGATGGTCGCGCAGTTCACGTTCAACCTGACGGCGACGCCGGTGTCGATCGACTACGGCATGGGCGAAGTCCAGGAGTGGCCCGCGTCGTACCTGTCGATGGCGGGTCCCGACATGGAAGCCATCGAGATGGGCAACCTGATGGTGACCGGCACGCTGCCGTGCAAGACCGTCGGTGGCCAGCCCACGCTCCAGTGCATGGAGCCGCAGAACTCGCGTGACTCGTACGTCATCCGCCTCGTCAACCCGACCCAGCTGTTCCCGACCCCGAGCACGACGCGTGCGTTCAACACGTCGCCGCACTCGAGCGTGGGTTACACGGAGCTGACGTCGGCCGAGTTCTACAAGCTGATCCTCGCGGCTGACATGGGCGTCAACTACTACGCCCGCGAGAACAACCCGATGCTCAATCGGTACTAACCCCAACCGCGGAAAAGGAGAAACACCATGAACATCTCTAAGAAAGTCGCCGCGGTCGCCTTCGTCCTGCTTTGTGGAGCAGCGCCGGCGTTCGCAGGTAAAGGTGGCAGCAACGCGAAAATCGTTGCGGCCGTGCAAAGTGGCTCGGTCGACGCGATCACCGCGGAAGTCGAGCGGGCAGAAGGTCTCATGTGCCCCGAGTGCGTGGGCACCGTGCTGAACCTCCTCGAGGACAACCGGTTCGCGGTACGTGAAGTCGCCGCGTGGTGGTTCGCGAAGCGGCCGGGCGCGAAGGACCAGCTCGCCACGCAGTTCAAGGCCGAGCTCTCGACCTCGGGCTCGATCGCTGTGCGCAACGCCGCCGACTTCCTCGGCCGCGTGCGCCAGTTCGATGCGCTGCCTCAGCTGCGCGTCGCGATCAAGCGCACCGACATCTCCGCAGAAGCAAAGCTCGCGATCGTTCGCGCAGTCGGTTACATGGCGCACCCTGACGGCAACAGCGTGCTCCTGACCGCGATGAACGACGGCGACGCGAGCGTGCGCGCTGCGGCGGTGACGGCGTGGCGCGAGATCCTCGGCCAGCTCGACGTCAAACCACTCGTCAGCAAGCTCGCTGACTCCGACGCAAGCGTGCGCGCTGCGGCGGCGATGGTGGTCGGCGTCTACGGCGAGCCGAGCGCGCGTACGCAGCTCGAGCAACTCGTAACGACGGACACCGATTCGTTCGTGCGTCGCAACGCGGCGTGGGCGCTGGGTCGCATCGGCGACAACGCGTCGGCGCAAGCGCTGCAGACCGCAACGAACGACAAGTCGGGCATCGTCCGTGGCTACGCGTCGGCGGCACTCGCCGAGCTCAAGTAGTCGCAATCTTCCTCTGTGATCCTAAGTGAGCCACGTCGCGCAACGACGTGGCTCATTTGCGATAGGATTCAATTATGGACTTTCGAAGGGGCGTCCTCCTCGGAACCATTCTGCTCGCGGCGTGCGGTGACTCGCCCCCTGGGCGAACGTTCTACCAACGCAACATCGAGCCGATCCTGCTGCAGAAATGCGCGGGCAACACGTCGGGCTGCCACTCGACGAACGTCGGCGATCCGTACAAGTTCGCCGCCGGCAACTTCGACGTCACGTCGTTCGAGAACGTGCAGAAGCGACGTGACGTGCTCGAGCGCTTCGGGCCGTATCAACAGCCGCTGCTGCTGATCAAGGCCGTCGCGCCGGCGACGCCGAACCCGAACGATCCGAACAAGCTCTCCGTGCAGTACGGCAAGGACGGCCTCGGTAACGACGTGTTCTTGCCACTCGACGTCCTGCACGCCGGCGGCTCGATCATCGACGTGTCATCCGACGCGTACTTCACGCTGCAGACGTGGCTCGAGAACGGCGCGACCGAGAATGGTCTCAAGCCGCCGAACCCGGCGCAGAAAGGAAACGGCGGCTGCTCGGAAACCTTGCCGCCCAGCTTCAACGCGTCGATGTACACGAGCAACGCGAACTTCGGAAAGTTCAAGAGCGACGTCCAGCCGGTCCTCAAGGACAAGGGTTGCACGTCGACGAACTGCCACGGCGCGCCGCAGTCGGACTTCTACATCACGTGCGGCGACAACGACGACCAGATCGCCTTCAACTTCAGCCAGGCGTGGTCGTTCGTGAACGAGCCCGTCGATGACTCGCAGCTGCTACGCGTACCGCTTGCGGTCGCAGCTGGCGGCCGCGGTCACACCGGCGGGGATCAGTTCCCGAGCACCGATGACGGTGACTTCATCAAGTTCCACGATTGGGCAGCCGCGGTGAAGAAGCTGCCGTTTGCCGACACGCCGGAGAAAACGTTCTTCGAGACCAACGTGCAACCGCTGCTCGTCCAGCGCGGCTGTACGTTCCAGGCCTGCCACAGCCCGGCCGCGACGAACGACTTCAAGTTGCGCTCGGGTACGCAGGGCTTCTTCTCCGCGATCGCGCTGCAACGCAACTACGAGCTCCTCAAGCAGGAGTTCCTCGCGCTCGAATTCCCGGACGCGCGCCGCGGTCGTGCCATCGCGAAGGCGCTGCTCCCCGATGACTATCGCGTCGCCGATCAAGTCGGCGGCATCGCGCACCGTGGCGGCGCCGTACTCGAAACGCCCGGCGCCGCGAACGGCTCCGATCCGGAACAGTGTCCCGCGTGGAGCGGCAACACGCCGCCCGCGAACGTCACCGCGTTCTGCGTTATCCAGGAATGGATCACGCGCGAGCGCTTCGCGATGGCGGGCTCACTGACACCGATGGGCCAAAACGACCCCGTCGAGCTCGTGTACGTCGACAGGCCCTCGGGCCAAGGCGCCGACCGCCTCCAGTTCGACACGTTCCAAGGCGGCGCTGACCTCAAGCACGTGACCGCGACGTTCGGCGCGAACTACGGCAAGAACCTCGCGATCAGCGGCACCGCCGCGTCGCTGCTCACGAACTGCAACGGTCTCACCGCGGGCACCGCCGACGTCTCGGCGCCCGACGTCGCGAACGACGGCGATCGCGTCGCGTTCGCAGGCCGCAACAGCGCGTCGGGCCAGCTCTCGATCTACATCGTGCGGCTGTCGACCGGCGCCTGCACCCAGGCCGTCACGGGTATGGGCCACAACTTCGATCCGGCGTGGTCGCCCGACGGCAAGTACCTCGTGTTCGCATCGACCCGCAGCGGCGGCACGACGAAGAAACGCAACCTGCCGCAGTCGGATCTCTATCGCGTCGAGATCAACGCGTCGGACGCGGCGGTCGGCACGCCCGAACGCATGACCTTCCTCTCCAGCTCGGAGATCAGTCCGCAGTTCATGCGCGAAGGCCGCGTGACGATGACGACCGAGAAGTACAGCGCGCTCGCCGGTCAGCCCGAGGTCTACCAGCTCAGCGGTCGCCGCTTGAACTGGGACCTCACCGACTACCACCCGCTGCTCGCGCAGCGCGCGCAGTCACTCTACGTCGCGCCCGGCGACATGATGACGATGAACGCGTCGATCGGTTTCGGCTCGGCGACCGACATCCGCGAAGGTTCCGACGGCAGCTTCCTGCTCATCCTCACCGACGTCGGCATGGACGGCAAACCCGTCACGCCCGGCGGCGGTGGTGCGCTCGCGATCTTCAACCGCAGTATCGGCCCGTTCGAGCAAGGCCGTGACGACGATGGCTACCTGCCCTCCGTGCACATCATCGACGGCGGCAACGCCTCGGGTCGCGCGGGCTCGCAAGGCGCCTATCGCAATCCGGTCACGCTGCCCGACGGTCAGATCATGGCGTCGTTCGCGACGACGTCGTCACTCGCGTGGAAGCTCGTCGCGGTGAACCCGCGCACCGGCGCGCAAACCACGATCGAGACGCCCGCCGGTGGTCGCGCGATTGTCGACGCGGTGCTCGCCTACCGCTTCCCGGCGCGCCCGCTGTACCTCAATCGCCGCCAGCTCGTGTTCGGCGGCACGTCGACCACCGACTCTGCACACGCGCTCGTCCACTTCCCCGACGCGCCGATGGTGTTCACGCTCCTCACCGGCAACCTGCGCCGCGGCCGGCCGGTCGACGCATTCCGCGAGGCAACCGAGCTCGTCGTCAAGGGCGCGGACGGTAACGTGCTCGGCAAAGCAGCTCTTCAGGACGACGGCTCGGCAAAGATCCGCGTGCCCTCGGGAACGCCCGTGTTCCTCTCGCTCGCGAACGGAGACAAGACCGTCGTACAGATGACCGAGGAACACCAGTTCGGCCCCGGCGAGTCCATCTCGCTCGGCATCCGCGAGACGTTCACGAACGCCGCCGGCAGGACCGTGCGCCTGTTCGACGCCGTGTGCGGCGGCTGCCACGGATCGGTGACAGGCGAGGAGCTCGACGTCACGGTCAGCGCAGACGCGCTCACCGGCGCCTCGGTGTCGGCGAGTCAGAACGCGTCACCGACGAACATCGGCCCGTAGGACTAAACGGCCTTCGTCCAGTCCATCGCGTCGGACAAGCCGGGTGACGTGACGCCTGCGCCGATGTCGGCCCCTGCGTCGAACGGCTGGCTCACGCCGTCGCGCCACTGGCGCAGCTCGACGAGCGGAAGCGCGTCGGGCCGCGGCTGGATGAGCGCGTGCGTGAAGCTTCGGCGCAAACCAGGGCGCGTCGCCGGCAGCCAGGTGCCGGTGTTGAGATAGAGGCCGCCGGAGCGCAGCGGTTGCCAGCGCGGATCGTGGGTGTGGCCGAACACGATCACAGGCGCGTTGACGAGCTTCTTGATGCGCTGGGGAACGGCGCGCATCGGCAGCTGCGACGTCACGTGATGCTTGCCGAGCCAGGACTGGAGGGCGACTGCGCCGCCGACGACGAGGGCGGTGCCGAGCAGCGCCCACAGGATCGGTGCGAAGACCCAGAGCATGAACAGCGCGAGGAACGCGCCGACGTAGGTGCCGAAGCGATCGAGCATCAGCATGCGGCCGAGCCGGCGGAAGCTCATCGTCATCGGCGTGCGTGCGAGGCGATCGATCGCGGAGAGGGTTTCGGGTGCGACGTTGGTGGCTTCGGCGATCTGGCGCAGGCGCTCGCGGTGCGTGCGGCGGCGCAGCTCGCGACCTTTGTACGAGCGCTGCGCGACGTGGGCTTTGAGTAGCGACACCGAGAAGCGCGCGTAGGCGGCCCACAGCTTGCCGAAGCTGCGCATGCCGACGTCCCAACCGTAGCGCATGTAGCCCCAGAACGACCATTCCTCGATGCCGTGCGGATCGATTTCGGGGACCGCCATCGCGAGGTAGCGGGTGGCGGCGTAGTCCGCGTTCGGGATGAGGCGGCCGTCCTTGTCGGTCGGTGCGAGGTTGTACTCGGAGGAGCAGCCCTCGTCGTAGACGTGGCCATGCTCGATCCATGCGACGCCCGGCTCGTACACGAACCACGGTAGGACGCGAATGCGCGAGGCCCAGGTGGGACCGCTGGCGGTGAGTAGCCGCGGCCGCGATTCGTCGACGTCGATGCCGGCCGCCTGGAGCTGGCGCATCAGCTCGGCGACGACCTCGGGCTCGAGCAGCTCGAGGTCGTGGTTGCCGACGATGATGTCGATGAAGTGGCCGGCGGCCGCGAAGCGCGCCATGTCGGCGAGCAGCTCGCGGTGATTCTCGCAGATCGCGGTCATGCGATAGACGCCGGCACGCGTGCCGCGATCGAGACCGAAGCGGCGCTCGTCGGCGGAGCGCGCGGGAAGCTCGCGCGTCGACGGTACGACGACGGACATGAAGTCGAAGAGGTCGCCCGCGATCACGAGACGCCATGGGCGGCCGCCGAGGCGACGAACGGCGTGGTAGCGGAGAAAGTCGCGGAACGCACGCGCGCCGAGCTCGACGGCGTTGCGGCGCTCGGATGTCGCGCCAGGGAGGAGCTCCTCGCCGAAGTGAAGGTCGCTTACGACCAGGATGTTCGCGAGGTCGGCCATGACGAGACTGGTTCTGACACCATGACGGGTGGAGCTGCATCAGACAAGAATGCAGGTCACGGACTTAAGATCCCGTGGTGCCATGACAATCTGGCAGTTTGCATGGTAAGCCCGAACCCGTCGTGACTCAGCTCTTGTTCATTCTGCTGCTCGCGGCGTCGGTGGCGTTTTTCGCTCGCACGATGTGGCTGTTTGGCCGCGCGCTAGCGACTCCAACGCCGGAACCGCGGTCGCGTATCGATGAGCTTCCCGGCCGTCTGATGGACGTCGGCGTGTACTTCTTTGGCCAGAAGAAGGTGGCGGAGGAAGGTCCGCAACACAAGACGAGCAAGCACCACCTGATCATCTTCTGGGGGTTCTTGATCATCACGATCGCGACGGCCGACACCGTCGTGTCGAGTGCGATTCCTGGGCTGTCGCTCCGGCTCTTGCCGGACTTCATGTATCTGCCGCTCTACGCGGTCATCGACGTGTTCAACGTGCTCGTGCTGCTGATGATCTTGTGGGCCTACACGCGCCGCATCTTCGTCAAGCCGCGCTTGATCCCGATGAACCTCGACGCCGGCCTCATCCTCGGCGCGATCGGCTCGCTGATGGTGACGCACTTCTTGATGCACGGCTACGAGTTCGCCGCGACCGGCAACGGCACGTGGTGGATGCCGATTTCGAACGCGCTCGGGAAGGCGCTCGCGCCGCTCTCGGAGACCAGCGCGCATCGCGGCGCGGTGATCGGCTACTGGCTGCACGTGCTCGTGCTGCTCACGTTCTTGAACTACCTGCCCTACTCCAAGCACATCCACTTGCTCGGCGCGCTGCCGAACATCTTCACGCGCAACCGCAGCGAGCGGCGGATGGACCTGCCGAAGCTGAACCTCGAGGACGAGAATCAGTGGGGCGTCGGTCGCTACGAGCAGTTTTCGTGGAAAAGCCTGCTCGACACCTACGCGTGCACCGAGTGCGCGCGCTGCACGAACTACTGCCCCGCGTACAACACCGGCAAGAACCTGTCGCCGATGCAGCTCGTGCACGACATCCGGTACGAGATGCTCGATCGCACGGTGCTGCGCGACCAGATCGCCGACGCCGAGAAGAACGTCGCGAACCTCGAGTCGTTCGGCAAGGAGCACGGCGACGACGACGCGCACCCGAGCCCCGATCTCGTGTTCGCGCGCAATCAGCTGACCGCGCTCAAGGCCGAGCTCGAGAGCATGCCGAAGATGACCGGCGGCCGCGTGCAGGAAGACACGCTGTGGGCGTGCACGACCTGTGGCGCATGCCAGGAAGTCTGCCCGGTGTTCATCGAGCACCCGCTCAAGATTCTGCAGATGCGCCAGAACCTGGTGCTCGAGCAGGAGAAGACGCCCGGCGAGCTGCAGCGCACGTATCGCAACATCGAGCGCCAGAGCAATCCGTGGGGCATCGCGAACGATCAGCGCATGGACTGGGCGAAGGACCTCCAGGTTCCGACCATCGAGGAGGTTCCCGACCCCGAGTACATCCTCTGGGTCGGCTGCGCCGGCGCATTCGACAGCCGCATCATCAAGCAGACGCGCGCGATGGTGAAGGTGCTCAACCACGCGGGCGTGAGCTACGCGGTGCTCGGGCACAGCGAAGCGTGCACCGGTGATCCGGCGCGCCGCACCGGCAACGAGATGATGTTCCAGATGCTCGCCGAGCAGAACGTCGAGACGCTGAAGCAGGCGAACGCGAAGAAGGTCGTCACGAGCTGCCCGCACTGCCTGCACACGCTGAAGCACGACTACCCGCAATTCGGCGGCAACTTCGAGGTCGTGCACCACACGCAGCTGATCGATCACCTCTACAAAGAGAATCGGCTGCGCAGTGAGAGCTCGCCCGTCGGCAAGATCACCTATCACGACAGCTGCTATCTCGGCCGCTGGAACCGCGAGTTCGATGCGCCGCGCAACATCCTTACGAGCGTCGGCGTTCCGAACGTAGTCGAGATGACGCGCAGCAAGCGCCACGGCTTCTGTTGCGGCGCCGGTGGCGGCCGGATGTTCATGGAAGAGCACGAGGGTCAGCGCGTGAACTTCAACCGCACCGACGAGGTCATCGAGGCCGGCGTCGAGGCGGTCGCAGTCGCCTGCCCGTTCTGCAACATCATGCTCACCGACGGCATGAAGCAGCGAAACGTCGAGGACAAGATCCAGGTCCTCGATGTCGCCGAGCTCGTCGCGCAGTCGTTGCCCGACGTGCCGGTTGGCAATCTCGTGCGCAAGAAAGACCGCGACGCACGCGCGGCCGCCGAAGCCACCGAGTGATGTAACGGTCAGTCTGGCGACGCGGTGACCGGCAGCTTGAAGATGGTCGCCTGGCCGCCGCGATCGATGCCGATCGTCACCGTCGTGCCCGGCTTGTGGTTGCCGATCAACGTCGACGCGGGCGACGGCAAGAGGCCCTGCACCGACGCACCATCGATCGACATCAGACGATCGCCGACCTTCATGCCTTGTGTCTCGGCGGCGCTCTTCGGCGCGACGAAGTTGACGACAAGCGGCAGCACGAGCGGGCGAAGCCGGAAGCCCGCGTTGCCCTCAGACGAGCTGACCCGGCGCACCGAGTAGACCTCGACGTTCGGCACCGCGGCGGCCGTGACCTCGACGTCGGTGCCTGCGACCGTTAACGGACCGCCGCCGCCCTGCGGGAAGCAGAACACGCGCACGGTGCCGACCGGCGCGCCCATCGCGAAGTGGCCCTTCTCGTCGGATGGCGAGGACCGTGCCGGATCGGGCGGACCACCGCTCATCTGACCGCCGAGCGACAAGTTCGAGTTGCAGAGAAACCCGGCCAGTGGTTTCTTCGTGCCGAACTCGAGCACGCGACCCTCGACCTTCCCCATGCCACGGGCCGTGATCGTGACCTTCGCGGTTTCGCCGGAACGAATCTCGACGGACTCGCCACCGAGCTCACTACCGGCCTGGGCCTGCACCGTGTACTTGCCCGGGCGCACGCCGGTCTGCCAGAACCGCGCGCCCTCGACGATCGGATTTCCGCCGATGAACAGGTTCGAGGTCAACGTCAGCATCTGAATCATTGGCGGCTTCGTGAAGCCGACGAGCGTGCCCTCGATCGCGCCGGGGCGGATCATCTTGACGACGACGTTCTCGGCGCCCGCTTCGACACTGAGCACATCGGCCTCGCTGCCGTCGCTCGCATGCGCATGGAGCGTGTACATGCCACGCGCGAGGTTTCGGATCGTGAACGTGCCGTCGCCGGTGCTCATGATCGATGGCAGGTCGATGCCGCCCTTTCCGCTGCCGATTGCTTCGATGTGGACGTCGGCGACCGGACCACCCTTATCATCGACGACGTTTCCGCTGATCGTGAAGCGCTCTGCTTTCACCGCGAGCTTGATGCCGGTAACGACGCCATCCTTCGGCACCGTGATCTTGTCGAGGTGATCGCCGGTGACCGGCTGGAACGGCTGGCCCGCCATCGGGGACGGATACACGCTCGGCAGGTACTCGCCGCCCGACATCGAGCCGGCATCGAATTCACCGCGCACGTTCGTCATCGATTCGCCGACGTCGCCCTCGTCGTTGAGCAGGCGGACGTAGACGTTCGGCACTGGCTTGCCGGACTCGTCGACGACCGTACCCTTGACCTCGCCTGCATACTGCAGCTCGATATCGAGCTGCTTGTCCTCGCCCGCGGCGACCTTCACGTGGACGTCGGTGAACGCCTTCGACCCGACGCTCCACGCGGCGAAGTTCACGTCGCCCGGCGCGAGGCCGTCGATTCGATACGCGCCGTTGGCGTCGGTCTTCACCGGGTCGGGAACCTGCGGCCCTTGCAACTCGGCGTCGGGGGACGGCTTGCCCTTTCGCGTGACGATGCCGTGGAGCGACGCCATCGCCGCGACCTCGAGCGTCACGTTGTCGACCTTTGCAGACTTCACCTCGAGCTGCTTCGGCGCGGTCACCTCGTACGGAAACGCGCCGAAGCTGACCTGCCCGAACGGCACGCCCTGCAACACGAAGCTGCCGTCGTCCTGCGAATGCGCGACATCGCTGACGAGCTGGCCGAGACTCGCCACGACGCGTGCTCCCGCAATCGCTCGGTCGCCCATCATCACGCGGCCACTCACGCGCGCGCGGGCCCCAACGATGATGACGATCTCCTGCGCCGACGTGCCGGCGCTCACCATCGCGTCGACGGGCGCGCCGGATGCGAGGCCTTCGGCCTGTGCACTGACTCGGTAGTGTCCGGGCGACAGGCCGGGAATGCGGAAGCGGCCGTCGTCCTCGGTGAACGCCCAGCCGCTCGCGATGTGATGCGGGCCTTCGCTCGGATCGGGAATCGCGAGCACGCGTGCGCCGGCGACCGGCTTCTTGTCATCGGTGATCACTTGGCCGACGAGCACGGCCTCCGGCACGAGCACGAAGTCGTAGCGCAGCTCGCCGAATAGCCGCAGACCGACGTTGATCGTACCGTAGCCGTCGGCCTCGACACGCACAGCCGAGAAGTTCGAGACGACGCAGAGATTGTACTCGCCCTTCGCATCGGTCTCGGTGCCGGCGAGCCCCGCCGCGCGGAGATGAGCCTTGACGACGGGCCCACCGCTCGCGTCGAGCACGGAGCCAAACAGCCGCGACTCACACCCGCCGAGCACGAGGAGGAGCTGGTCGGGCTTCGCGCGCGGATCGCCGACCTCGATCCAGACCTGCGCTGCGGTGCGCTGCGGCGCCTCGGCGCTGACGTTGTAGCGTGTGCCCGGCTGCGGGCCGAAGTCGAACGAGCCATCGGCGCCGGTCTTCACCTCGGCGACCGGTTGCAGTACGTCGAAGGCCGCTGGGAGCCCGAGCCGAACGATGGCACCGGGAACCGGCTTGCCCTCGTACACGACCTTGCCGGCGACCTTGCGCGGCTTGATGTCGAGCTGCGCGAGCCACGGCGCCACGGCGACCTTGCGCTCGCTCGCAGGCAGGCCTGTCGCGTGCTGCTTCGTCGCCGCGGGCTTTGGCGCTGTGCTCGTCGTCTCTTTACTGCCGCACTGCTTCCGCCCGATCACGAAGACCAGGACGAGCACCACGGCGATGGCCACCACCATCGCGGACTTCTTCATTGCAACCGAGCATACGTCAACGTGTCTCGCGATCGGGAACAAGCTGCCGGACCTGCCACGCTTGCAGGTGAATCCGTTCACGCGATGCGTGCGCGAGGCGCGCGGTGCCGCGTCCGACGATCGCCGTCGACATCACGAAGATCACGAACTGGATACACAACGCCGGCAGCGTCGGGAACGCCGCGAAGCCGTCGATCGGCGAGTGGAGGGTCAAGTGACCTTGCTCGGTGATCATCGTCGGCGACGTGAACCCGAGCATTTCAGCCGCAACCACCGCGAGCACGGCAACGATGCCGGCGACCGTACACAGCCAGAACGTGCGCGCGCGGTGTGCGCGCGGATGATGCGCGAACGCGATCACGTTGACCGCGACGACGCCGGGCGCGACGAGGAATGGTGTGAATGCGCGCGCGAGCAGTGCGAACTCGAGGACGACGATCACGTGCTCGGGGATCACGAGGTTGCGATTCGTGCGGACCTGGATCGTCGTGAGCGCGAGGCCCGCACAGCCGAGCACCAGCGCCGCGGTCGCGTAGAACAGATCGCGCACGCCGAACGCGGCCAGGATCGGAATCAGCGCGAGGAACGACGAGTGCATCATCGCGAGCTGCCAATGATGGCGAGGCATCGCCTTGCGATCGAGATCTGCCAGCTCGGCCGCGACCTCGCGCGGCATCACCTGCGGCGGCTCGATCAACAGCCGACCGACGAGCTCGGCCGCTTCCTTGAGCGTCGGATCGAGTGCGAGCGCCTGCCCTGCTTCGCGCATTGCAACGCGGCGCCCCGCTTCGTCGTCATCGGCAGCGAGCGCAGCGTCGAGGTGCGTGCGTGCGATCCGCGTGCGGAGCACGACGTCGCGATCGCCGTCGACGTACTGCTGCACGGTCTCGGCGAGCACGCGCGCGGAGCCAAGGCGCACCTCGCGATCATGCGACGTCGCGTAGACGCATAGCTCGACGAGCTCGGGCGCGACACCCGCCGCGCACAATGCCGGCCGCGCATCGACCCACGACCACGCACCGGCGCCGCGCTTGTCGCGCGGGTTCAGCATGTGACCGGTGAGGATCTCGAACAGCACGCAGCCGAGCGAATAGATGTCGGCGCGGTGATCGACGCTATGCCCGCGCGCTTGCTCGGGCGCCATGTAGCCGCGCGTGCCGATCGCCAAACCCGGCGACGTCATCATCGCCTTCGCGTCTTCGCTCGACTCCTCCGACTGCAGACGCTCGCG
Organism: Kofleriaceae bacterium; assembly: GCA_036274355.1. Taxonomy (GTDB): domain Bacteria; phylum Myxococcota_A; class Polyangia; order Haliangiales; family Haliangiaceae; genus JABFXX01. The sequence goes on from DASUFX010000745.1 coordinate 15,485, forward strand.
ATCGCCTTCGACTTTCGCGATGCCCCAGTCGAGCACGTAGACTTCACCGAAATCGCCGAGCACGATGTTCGCCGGCTTGATGTCGCGATGAACGACGCCGCGGGTGTGCGCGAATTCGATCGCGAGGCAGACGTCGGCGAACGCGCGCAGCAGCTGATGCCGCGAGAACCGCGCCGGCTCTTTCGTGAGGATGTCGAGCAGCGTCGTGCCGCTGAGCTTCTTCATCACGAAGAACGGGCGGCCATCGTCGTCGTAGGCGAGCTCGTGGACCGGGACGATCGCGGGGTGATCGAGGCGACCCTGAATCCGAGCTTCTCGCAGGAAGCGAGCTAGCGCACGCGGCGTCGGGTGCGGCGCGCGCATGCGTTTGATCGCGACGTCGCGGCCGATATCGGCGTCGAACGCGGTGATCACCTCGCCCATCCCGCCCCAGGCGATCGTCTCGCCGAGGAGGTAGCGGTCGCCTGGCTGGAGCGGTTCCGACGGCCGACGCGGAACGGGTGTCTCGTCGGTGGTCGGCGGCTCCTGGGTCTCTTCCAGGTCGAGCGCCAGCACGCGGGCCACCTATCGCAAGCCGAGTGCCAGCGGTTTTTGCGATCAAGTGCGCTTTCTTGCGCAACTGACCTGGGACCAACTACCCCGGAGCTGAGGGATCAGGCGTAACCCGCGTTATGATGCTCACGATGAAGGGCT
>DASUFX010000746.1:0-15530 GCA_036274355.1 Kofleriaceae bacterium
GGCTGGACGCGGGTGCGATCGTGTTTCCGCAACCGGCGAGCGAGTGGGCGATCGAGAACGCGGGCGCGCTGATCGAATCCGGCTGCGCGATCGTGCGGCTGCGCAACGTCGTCGAGGTGCCATTCGCCGGCCTTGCAGTCGCCGCACGTGATCGCTACTTCGCGCAGGACGCACGCGATCGGCTGCGCTCGCTGATCGAAGCGCACTGGACGCGCACGATTTCCAACACCGACTTCGCGCGCTGGGCGCAGACGTTGATCGCGCGCGTCGTCGGCAGCGAGCAAGCGCGTAGCTCGATCGTGATGCCGCCCGGTGGCGCGACACCGATCGGCACGCTCGGCGCGATGTCCGCTACATTCGAGCTCGCCGACCAAGTCGCGGCCGGTATCGCACCACCGCCGCGGCGCATCGTGCTTCCCGTCGGCAGTACGTGCACGACGGCTGGTTTGATCTCGGGCTTCGCACTCGCCCACGCGATTGGCGTGTGGCGCTGGCCGGTGCCGATCGTCCACGCCGTGCGCGTGACGCCGTGGCCGGTGACGTCGCGCGTGATGATCACGCGACTCGCCGCATTCACGCTCGCACGCATCGCGCAGCTCGGTGGTCCGCGCGTCGAGCTCGGCGACGCTCGCCTCGTGATCGATGCGCGCGAGCTCGGCGCCGGCTACGGCCGAATCACGAAGCGCGGCACGCAGGCGATGTCGCGGTTCGCACACGACAGCGCGCCACGCCTCGACGGTGTGTACTCGGCAAAAGCGGCCGCGGCGCTGTTGCGTCTGCATCGCGAAGGCGTCGGTCCGCTCGTGTTCTGGTCGACGAAATCGACGACGCAGCTCGCGCCGCCGTCACGGCCCGCGATCGCACGAGCACCGCGCGCACTCGCGCGTTGGTTCGCGAGCTGACTGCGAGTAAACGCGCTGCCCGCGAGGGCCTAGTGTGCGGCTTCGGCAGGCTGGTCGGCGTTGACACGCTTCTGCGAGCGCGCCTTGCCGCTGCGCTCGGCGTCGGCGTCGCGCTCGGCCGCGATGTACGCCTGGCACTTCTTGAGCGCGCGGTCGGTCGCGACGTATTGCGAATAGAACTCGGGCGCGCGATTGCTGATCAGCACGGCGACCTTGGCCGCACCCGCACAATCGCCCTTGCCTGCGAGGGACTGCGCCTGACTGTGCTGGCCCTTCGCCCACGCGATCAGCGCGGAGTCCTTGCCCGCGGTCGAGTCCGGCTTCGATTCGGTCTTCTCGGCTTCCTTCGCCACCTTCGCAGGAGGCGTCGTCGGCTTTGCCGTCGCCGTCGGCGACTTCGGTTGCTGCTGCGCGACCTGCGCCGGAGCCGGAGCCGTCGTTGCTGCAGGAGGAGGAGGAGGCGCAGGCGTCGGCGCGTTGCGCGCAGGTCCCGCGGCCGCAGGCGGCGTCGTCGCGACGCGCCCGCCTGGCGCACCCGTACCGGTTGCACCACCGACGGTGCCACCGCCACCGGCGCCAGCGCGCGCGACCGTCGAGCCCGTCGCGGCGGTGTCACCGCGACCGCGATTGCTGTCGAAGCTGTCGGTCGCAATCTCGGCGTCCTCGCCGCCCTGGACGTTGCCCTTCTTCGCTCCGACCTTCGAGGCAACCTTCGCGCGCGGCTCGTCGAGCTCTTTCGGCTCGCGTTGCGGCGTGTCGACGATGATCGAGCTCGACGCGGCACGCTTGTTCTTCGCGACCGCGAGCTCTTGCTGGCGCTCGAGCGCGTTCTGCTGATCTTTGAGCTTCGCGACTTGCTCGGCGCGATCGCTCGCTTGCTGCTTCGCTTCAGCTTTGCCGTCGGCGAGCTGGACCTGATAGCCGAAGCTCGAGCCGGAGCCTTGCGCGATGCCGGTGTCGGCGGCGCCAACACCTTCGTTCGCGGCGGCGGGATCCATCGCGGGCGCTTCGACCGCTACCGTGTCCGCCTTTTCCTGCAGCGCTGGCGGCTCGGCTTGCTTGTCGACGAACTGGTCGCTGCCCTTCTTCATGTAGAGCGTGCCGGCGACGCCGACGACGAGCACGAGCATCGCTGCCGCTGCCATCGCCGGATGCGCGAGGAACATGCGCGAGAACCGGTAGAACCAGCCCTCGTTCCCTTCATGCTCACGCTCGGGAGCGCGCTTCGGAGCGCGTCGGTGCGCTTCTTGGAGCAGCAGCGCCGACACCGCCTGCGGTGGATCGACCTGGAGCTCGAAGATGCGGCTTTCACGTACCGCGTTGCGGGCGCTCTTGAGGTCGTCGAGGGCGCCCCGGTCGGTCGGGTGCGAGTCGAGATGGGCCGCCAGGCGGGCCTCGTCGGCGGGCGTTAGCTCGCCGTAGAGGGCGCCGATCAGCAGCGCATCAATGTCCTGACGATCCATGACCTTGTGTCCTTATACTACGTGTAACCAAACCGAACGACGAGCGAGGCTTTCCGAGCACTTGGCTGTTACTACGTGCCGTCTCGGACCACCGTATCGTCGCTTGCTGATTACAAACGTAGGAGGAGCGCCATGGATCTAACGTGGTGCTGTAAATGCACTACGCCGCAGGTCGCAGGGGCAACCTGGCGGATTCGCTCTAGTCCTTCGCAGGCTCGCAACCCCACTGCACGGACTCGATCGTCCATGCCTCATCGCCACAGACCGCGGCAGACGCCTCAGCGGTTTGCTCACCGCCTTCGAGCAACGTGAACTTCTGAGAGCTCGCGTGCACCGCGCGACGCTTCTGCGAGTCAGGCGAGCAGATCACCTTCCACGAGATCGAGCAGTCGACCTGCGCCTTGCAGCTGTTGTGAACGTTCATCTCGAACGCGTCGTCGCCCTTCTCCTTCTGCGTGAAGGACGTGCAGTCCGATAGCGACTTCTTCGCGTGCGAGCCTTTGGCGAGCACAGGCATAGCGATCATCATGGCGAGGGCACAAGCTGCCCATCGCGCCCAGCGGGTGCGCATACGACCTCCGAATGCAGGTATCCCTGCGGGTCTTCCGGCGCGCTCTTTGAGAGTCGCAGCGCCGTCGTCGAAGCAATAGACAACGAGGCCCGCGTGCGGTTTCGAAAATCTCGCAGCGCGTGCAAGATCCGCGAATGCAAAGCCCTCTCGACGTCTTCCGCCCCGGCGTTCTCGACGGTCACGTGGCGCTCGTCACCGGCGGTGGTACCGGCATCTGTCGTGGCATCGCCGCCGCGTATGCGCGCTTCGGCGCAGACGTGTGCATCGTCAGCCGCAAACAAGACGTGCTCGAAAAGACCGCCGCCGAGCTATCGGCAGCGAGCGGCCGCCAGGTACTCGCGGTTGCCGCCGACGTGCGTCAGCCCGACGACGTCGCGCGCGCGGTCGCGCAGACCGTCGAGCGGTTCGGCAAGCTCGACACGCTCGTCAACGGCGCGGCCGGCAACTTTCTCGCGCCTGCAGCCGGACTGTCGCCCAATGGCTTTCGCACCGTGATCGACATCGATCTCGTCGGCACGTTTCACGCGGCGCGCGCTGCATTCGAGCAACTGCGCGCGAGCGGTCGCGGCCTCGTGCTCAACATCAGCGCGACGCTGCACTATCACGGCACGCCGCTGCAGATTCACGCCTCGGCGGCGAAAGCCGGCGTCGATGCGATCACGAAGAACCTCGCCGTCGAGTGGGGGCAGTTCGGCATTCGCTCGTGCGGCATCGCGCCCGGACCGATCGGCGACACCGAAGGCATGAAACGCCTCGCGCCTGGCGACATCGCGAAGAAAGCGATGGCCGGCATTCCGGCGGGACGCTTCGGCACGATCGACGAGATCGCGGCCGCCGCCGTCTATCTGCGCTCACCTGCCGCCGCGTACGTCAGTGGTCACGTGCTGGTCGTCGATGGCGGTCACTGCGTTTCGACACCCTCGCTGATGGGAGTTTGATGATCGATCTCGTCGCGCCCGCACGTCCGGTTGCCATGGAACTCGTGTCGGGACGCGGCCATTACGATCGCGTGCTCGCGGCCGTCCTCGGCGCGAAGGTCAGCGTGTGGATCGCGACCGCGAACGTCAAAGAGCTAATGGTCGAAGACCATCGCGCAAGGCCGGGCCGTCGCCGCTCGCTGCGCAAAGCGAATTACGTCAGCGTGCTGTCGCATCTCGACGAGCTTGCCGCGCGTGGCGTCGAGCTGCGCTTGCTCCATGCCGAGCTGCCGTCGCGGCCGTTTCGCGAAGAGCTCGCGCAGCATCCGAAGCTCGTCGCCGGCGGGCTCGCGCTGCGCCGTTGTCCGCGCGTGCACTTGAAGACGGTGATCGTCGATGGCGAGCTGCTCTATCTCGGCAGCGCGAACTGGACCGGCGCCGGGCTCGGCGCGAAGGGCAGCGGTCGGCGAAACTTCGAGCTCGGCATCGTCACCGACGACGCGCAGCTGCTCGACCACATCCAGGCGCTGTACGAGCAAATTTGGACTGGCGGCGAGTGCGCGACGTGCAAGCTTCAAGACGAGTGTCCGGGTCCACTCGTCCAGCTCGGTCGTGCGCCGGCAACGCCGCCAGTGCCGACCAAACGCGTCCGCAAAACACGCAAGAAACCGCGGCGTTGAGCCCACCTGTAACCGGCAGCCCTGCCCGGTGCACGATATAGCTGGTGACCGTGGCTGCGGCGTACGTGGAAGACGTCCTGCTCGTTGACCGGTGTTTGACCGGCGAGCCGGCAGCGACGCGTGAGCTGTTTCGGCGCCACCGTGGCCGCGTGCACGCGAGCTTGTTCCGCGTGCTCGGCAGCAATCGCGACATGGACGATCTACTGCAAGAGGCTTTCATCCAGGTGTTCCAGTCGCTGCGCGGCTGGCGCGCCGAAGCGAGCCTGTCGACGTGGATCGATCGCGTGTCGGTACGCGTCGCGTACCGCTATCTGTCGCAGCGCGGCCGCCGCATCCAGACCGATCCGATGATCGATGACGACAACGTGCCCGGCGGTGAAGAGCCGGGCGCACGGCGGCAGCTCGCCCGCGACGGCATCAAGCGTCTCTACACAGTGCTCGACGAGCTCGGTGCGGCGTCGCGCCTCGCGTTCTCGCTGCACGAGATCGATGGCCGTCCGCTCGCTGAGGTCGCGGAGCTCGTCGGCTCGTCGGTGACCGCGACGAAGTTGCGCGTGTGGCGTGCACGCAAGCGCGTGCTCGAAGCCGCGGCTAGCGATCCGATCCTCAGCGAATTCATCGAGCCTGGTTTCCTCGCCAAGGAGAGCGCATGAACCTCGTCGGCAAAGTACCCGTCGAGCCGCTCGACGAGGAACGACTCACCAACATCGAGCGCAAGCTCGTGGTGCAGGTCTCCGAAATGTCGCAGCGGCCGCATCGCGCGCCGCGCCGCGGATTCGCGTACGCCGGGTTTGCGATGGCCGTGGCAATTGCGGGCTTCGTCGGCTGGAAGCTGCACCGCGATCCGGTCGTCGAGCCCGCGAAGCCCGAGCAGCTCGCGATGAAGGCCGGCGCGCTCGATCTCGGCGACGCGCAGATTACCGGCAGCGACTTCGACATCACGCGCACCGCAGCGCTCACGATGGTCGTGATGCACCCGGGCAAGCTCGATCTGCACGTCGAGCACAAGCCGGGTCGTGTGTTCGTCGTACAAGCGGGCGACGTCGAGATCGAGGACATCGGCACGCGGTTCACTGTCGATTACGACGGCAAGAACGTCGACGTTCGCGTCACCGAGGGTGAAGTGAAGGTGAAGCGCGCGGGCAAGGAGCTGCGCGTCACCGCGGGCAACGCGTGGACGCTCGAGATCGGGCCGATCACGATCGCGCAGCTCACGGCGCAGCAAGCGCAGACCGTCGGCGCGACGAATCCGCAGCCGCAAGCGACGGCGCAAAACAATGTTGTCGCCATGGCGCCGACTAACAATGCGGGCAGCGGAAGTGGTGTCGGTAGTGCCCAGGGAAGTGGCGCCTCGCGACCGGCGAAGACGCCGCAGTCCAACGCGAAGAGAGCGATCGACAACCTCCCGCTGGAGCCGCTCGTCGCGACCGACCTCAAGGATCCGAAAGCGGCAATTGCCGAGTATCTGAAGACGGTCCGGGACATGCCCGAAGGCGAGGACAAAGCCGAGCTCCTCCAGAGCATCGCGGTCATGCAGCTGCGCCAGAAGGACCTCGATGGGGCCGCGCACTCGATCAAGGGCATCCTCCAGCGCCAAGGTGGCGATACCCCCGCGTATAAGCAGGCGCTCTGGCTCGACATGCGGATCAAGTGCGCGACGTCGTACGACCGCGATAACAACCGCGACGGCAAGGCCGACCGCCTGTTCGACGACGATTGCCGCCGCTCGGCCGAGCGCTACATCGTCAAGTTCCCGACCGGCGCCGCTGCAGGAGTTGCGCAGGAAGTACTGAACGAAATCTCGCGCGGACAGTGACGTTCACTTTCGGGAAGCACTACGGAAACAGCGCCGACAATTTCGCGCGTGGGGTAGCTCGCTGATTTGATCGCGGCAGTAGCAGTACACTGCCGCCGTGTCGCGGCGTACGGTGGTCCTCGAGCTCGCGGGCGAACATCAGCTCGCTCGAGATCTCGTGGCCGGCGGCGTGTTCGTGCCGGGAGAAGTTCTCGCGATCGGCGAGGACTGCGACCTCCTGTTGCGCGGCGAAGAGGGCGAGCTCGCGCTGCACGCGACGTGCGTGTGGGTCGATCGCGAGAAAGGCTCGGGCTTGCAACTGATGGGCTGCGACGCCGAGATGAAGCAACAGATCGCGACGCTCGCAGTCGGCACGCAGCTCGAAGACATCGCGACGTCCGAAGTCGAGAGGGTCGATATCACGCTCGACGACATGACGGACGACGACACCGAGGAGTCGCAATACGAGGCCGACGGTCCGTCCGCCGAAGAGCTGGCAGCTGCCGAGCTCGAAGCCGAGCTCGCGGGCGACGATGAAGAAGATGCCGAGCGCAAGCTCGCGCTCAACGTCAACGAGCGACTGCGCGGGCTCACGCTCGTCCAGCAGCTCCGCGTCGCACAGCGCGGCGAGCTCTCGGAGCGGATCGTCCTCGAGCGCATGTACGGCAAGAACGTGTGGGACGCGCTGTTGCGCAACCAGCGACTCACCGGCCCCGAGGTCGCGCGCATCGCCCGCATGGGCGCACTGCCCCGCCCGCTCATCGAGCTCATCGTCGGCAACGGCGCGTGGCTGCAGATTCCGGAAGTCCGGCGCGCGCTCTTGTCGAACCCGCGGCTCGCAACCGATCAGATTTCGCGCGTCTTGCGCCTGTTGCCGAAACACGAGCTCAAGCTCGCCAGTGTTCAGACGGCGTATCCATTCGCCGTGCGCGATGCGGCCAAGCGCATGCTGCGCGAGATGAGCGGCTAATCAGCTGCCGCTGCCCATGTGACGTAGCAAGCAGGCTCTCCCGCCCGGCCTGTGATGCAAACGCATCGTCAATCACGATTCCTTCATCGCGTGTCACCAACTGGTGCTCGCAGGCACGCGCGAGCACGCCGAATCACGTCACGGCATGTTGGCGTCTCGTCGCTCGAGCACGCGTCGCGCCGACGACAATGGAGCTATGCGAGGGTGGAGCGTCCTGCTTCTTGTTTGCGGCTGTTCGTTCGAGCACGGCATCTCGGTTGACACGCGAGACGCGGACGCGGACGCGAGCGCGTCCGCGCTCGCCGATGCAGCGCCGCTGCCATGCAGCACGCGCTTCGTCTGGACGGCGGACTTCACCGTCGATCCGACGACGCTCAATAACAATGCCGGTCCTGAACCAGACTGGCGGTTGCGCGACGGGGGCGCGTTACCAGGAGCGCTTGCCGACGGCGTGTGGGCGATCGCCGACAGCCCGCCAGTTGCGCTGGAGACCCAGCCGAAGACTGACTTCAATCGACTCACGCGTGCGACGGCGCGCCTGCGGAATACATCGCCGGCTGGTTCGCGTGGCGTCGTCTTCGGTCTCAACGCCGACTACTCGCCGATGACGTACATGCCGCTCTACCTCGAGGTTCGGCTCGCCGCCGACACACTGACGCAGACCGCAACGCTCTACGGCAGAGACACTACCGGCGAGATCACGCTCGCGTCGTTTCCGGATCTCGCAACCGGCTTGCTCGACGTGATGCTCGACATCGATCCCGCGGCGAATCAGGTCCAGGTCCGCGTCGGCAGCGCGAGCTCGACGTATCTCTACATGCCCATCCCACGCGAGATGAACGACGACCGGTTCGCCACGATCGCCGCCTACAGCGACAGCGAGGTCGACGAGGTGCGCGTCGAAGTCTGCATGTGAAGCTGGCCGGCAGCGGCCGTCATGACGAAGTTGATCGACGTATCGATCCGGCAGTGGGACTCGGTCACGTGGCGCTCACAGCTGACTCAACGCGCAGTACCGACCGTGAGGTGCGCGCGCAGTGTCACCTCGACGGCACCGCTGCCGACCACGCCGCGGATCGCGGTACGCGCGGCGGCATCGACGGCGGCAAACTTGTCGCCGAGTGACTTCTTCATCAACACGACAGGCGCCATCGTGCGCGTCATCGACTCCCACAGGGCGTCGGCCGACCGTTCGCGCTGGATGGTCGTCATCTGGTGGACTTCGACGTTGGCGAACGACGCCGACATCTCGTCGTGGCACTCCTCGGCGGTGGTGAGCGGGCTCGGCCGGTCGGGCGGCGGCGGCGAGCCCATCGCTTTCCACATCGTCTCGCGGACCGCGCCCATCATCGCGGCGAATACTGGGATCTTATCCATCGCGAGCCAGCTCGACACAGCCGCCTTGCCGCCGGGCTTCAGCACGCGACGCAGCTCGGCAAACCCCTTTGCGCGATCGGGAAAGAACATCAGTCCGAACATCGAGAAGCCCGCGTCGAACGAGCCGTCGGCAAACGGTAGCGCTTGGCCGTCGCCGAGGTGCGCAGTGATCGGAAGCGGGCCGATGCGCGGCTTCAGGTGATTGATCATCTCCGGCGAGAAGTCGAGCGCGTCGACGGTGTGGCCGTCCTGCGCCGCAAGCACCGACAACGTGCCCGGACCACAAGCGACGTCGACAATGCGCGACTCGCGCCGTGGCGCGATCATGCGCAACGCGTCGCGCGCGAATATCTCGAATGTGGGCCTGACCTCCTCGCTGTACGCGGCGGAGACGAGATCCCACGGCATCGGCACTGCGAGCGGCGAGCCTTGCGACATGCGGCAACGTTACAGCAAACGCATGCCCTAGACCTTCGCTCCAGTGCCGATCGCGGGGTAGCCTCCGCGCGATGCGACCTGATGGAAGACGTCCCGATCAACTGCGCCCGCTCGAGATCATCACGGGCTTTCAGAAACATGCCGAAGGCTCCGCGCTGATCAAGCTCGGCGACACCTGGGTGCTATGCGCCGCGTCCCTCGAGCAAGGCGTGCCGCCATTCCTCGTCGGCAAGAACCAGGGCTGGCTCACGGCCGAATACGCGATGCTGCCGCGCTCGACGCACACACGCAGCAAGCGCGACCCAGGCGGCCGCGGCAAAGAAATCCAGCGCCTGATCGGTCGCTCGCTCCGGGCCGCTGTCGACCTGTCCGCGCTCGGCGAACGCACGATCAACGTCGACTGCGACGTCCTGTCCGCCGACGGCGGCACCCGCGTCTCGTCGGTGACCGGCGCCTGGGTCGCCTGCGCACTCGCGATCAAGAAGCTCGTTGCCGCCGGCCAGCTGCCCGACATGCGCGCGCTCAAGCCGCCCGTCGCCGCGGTCTCGGTCGGCGTCGTCAACGGTCAGGTCGTGCTCGACCTGCCGTACGTCGAGGACTCCAAAGCAGACGTCGACATGAACGTCGTCGGTGACGAGTCGGGCAAGCTGATCGAAGTCCAGGGCACCGCCGAGCACAACACGTTCGATCGCAAGCAACTCGACGCGATGCTCGACCTCGCGATCGCAGGCATCAAACAGCTCGCCGCCGCGCAACGTCAGGCGGTCGGCCTGTGACGAGGCCGCTCGTCTTCGCGACGCGCAACAAGGGCAAGCTCGTCGAGCTACGCGACCTGTTGCCCGGCATCGATGTGCTGTCCGTCGACGAAGCCGCGCAACGACTCGGCCGCGAGATCCCAGACGTCGTCGAGGACGCCGACACGTTCGCCGGTAATGCGAGCAAGAAAGCGCGCGAGGTCTCCGCGCTCACTGGCCTGCCCGCGCTCGCCGACGACAGCGGCCTCGAAGTCGACGCGCTCGGCGGCGCCCCCGGCGTCTACAGCGCACGCTACGCTGGCGATCAGCACGACGACGCCGCGAACAACAACAAGCTGCTCGCCGCACTCGCCGGTGTTCCACCTGCCAAGCGCACCGCGCGCTTTCGCGCCGTGCTCGCACTCGCAGACGTGAACGGCCCGCTCGGCGGCGAGGTGCTCACTGCCGATGGCACGTGCGAAGGCGTGATCCTCGATGCGCCACGCGGCACGGGCGGCTTCGGCTACGATCCGCTGTTCTTCGCGCCGGAGCTCGGCCAAACGTTCGCCGAGGCGGGCGTCGGTCCCAAGAGCGACCTCTCGCATCGCGCGCGAGCGATGAAGGCGATGAAGCAGCGCCTGCTCGCGTATCTGCAGCAGGCGGGTCAGCAATAGCGAAACACGTCGCGCACGCGGTGTGCAGTTGGAAGCCTGCGGAGCGTTCCAATGAGACACACGGCAAGCGCAACGATCGTACTGACATCCGTCCTCGCAGTCGCCGCGACGGTCGGCGCGCAAACGCGCGACGACTCTGCTGCAGTACCGGCAAGGACGAAGCAGAGGAGCACGCAGAAAGCAGAACAGCCACCTGCGATCGATCCGCGAGCAATCGATGCGCTACGCAAGATGAGCGGGTTCCTGCGCACGCAGCAGAACTACGCAGTCGACACGACGGGGAAGCAAGACTACGTGCTCCCCTCCGGCGAGAAAGTTCAGCTGTCTTCGCACGGCAATCTCATCGTGGCGAATCCGAACCGCCTGCGCGCCAGTGTCGTGTCGGACCGCAAAGAGCGCCAGTTCTTCTTCGACGGCAAGACGTTCACGATGTTCAGCCCGCGGCCCAACTACTACACGAGCATCACGCTTCCAACGCGCACGACCAATCGCGAGCTCGTCGAGCACCTCGACGCGAACTACGCGGTCGAGCTTCCATTGGCCGATGTCCTGCGCTGGAGCACAGTCGGCGCAAGCATCAACGACATCACGCGCGCGACGTACATCGGTACGGAATGGATCAACAACGCCGAGACCGATCACTACTCGTTTCGTCAGCGTGGTCTCGACTGGCAGGTCTGGATCGAACGCGGCAACCAGCCTCTGCCACGCAGACTCGTGCTGACGACAACTGATGATCCGGCGCGTCCCGAGTATGCGGTCGACATGACATGGCACCTCGGCACCAGGCCTAGCGACGCGGTGTTCGCATTCACGCCGCCGAACGACGCGATGAAGATCGCGATGGCGTCACGGGAACAACTCGCGTCGAGGGAGCAAGCAAACAAAGCGCGGCGCACTTCGCAGCCGACGAAGGAGGACTGACATGCAGTCCATGAACACTCTCAAGTCCACCTTGCTGACGCTCACCGTCGCGCTGATCGCCAGCGGCACTCACGCCGGCGGCGCAGATGCGCGAGGCTTCGGTGGCGGGTTCCACGGCGGCGGCTTCGGCGGCTTCCATGGTGCGCGCACGAGTATCGGCGGTTTCCACGCCGGAGCGTTCAGGGCCGGCGGAGTCCACGGCACCTACGCGCGCGGCGCCGGCGGCTTCCACGCCAACGTGAACCGCAACTACGACGTGAACCGCAACTGGAACGCCGGCGACTACCACGGCGACTACGGCTACTACCATGGTGGCCACTACTACGCGGGCTACGGCTACCACGGCTACTACGGCGGCTACGGTTACCCCGTTGGTGGCGCGGTGGCGGCAGGTGTCGCCGCGGGCGCGACCGCCGCAGCGATCGGCTCGATCGCGTACTCGTTGCCTGCAGGCTGCGGCAGCGTCTACGTCGGCGGCTTGGGCTACTACAGCTGCGGCGGCGTCTACTACCGACCCGAGTACCAGGGCAGCCAGATCGCCTACGTCGTCGTGAACAACCCGGGCTAGGCGGAAATCAGCCGCGCACCCATCAGCGGCGAATCCAGATGTCGTGCGCGTGCAACGTGTCGAAGTACTCGTGCACGGTCGCGATCTTGCCGTCGCGCACGCGGATCATGAAGTGATACTGCTGGCGGTACGATCGCCCGTTTTTCAGCTCTCCGGAACCCTCGACCTCAGCGGCGACGCAGTCGTCCTCAGCGATCGCGTGCACCACGGTCATCGCAAGGCCCTGCTGCAGCTGCGACCTCATGACATCGAAGAGGTAGCGCAAGCGTTTCTTGTCGTAGAGGCCGGCCATCGCGAGGAGCTCGGGCTTACCTGGAACGCGCCAGCTCACGTCATCTGCGACAAGCGCCATCGCGCCGTCGATGTCGTTGGCGCTCACACGGGCAAACAGCTCGATCACGGCACGCTTGTTCTCGGTCCGAGTAGACATGGCGCGGCAGCATAACGTCGATGGCGCGTGTGTTCGTCGCTAGCTCAGCGATGCGCTGCGGAGTCGACGCAACGGCGATCAGTTTCTAGAACCGTCTCGAAATCGCCTGGTCCGTCACTTCGGGGGAGCTCGATGCTCATCAAGAGCCTTTCGATGCAGGCCTGCGCTGAGGTCGCGACCTCCGTTGGCGGCTGATCCGGACCTGAGGTGACCAGCCTCTTGACGCTGACGTCCTCGACGACGGCTCCCACCGAAATGTGGCCATCGATGACGACATGCATCCGGTAGCGAGACGCGCGCACCGAAGGGTCGGCGGCCTTTGCGCACGCAACGAGCTCGTCGCGCAGATCGTGAATCGCCGCTTGCAGCGCGTTGAATGCAAGCCCCCCGATGCGGCGCGTGCGTCCCCTGTTCTGCCTGTCTGCATCGTCGATTGCGGTACGCAGCGAGCTCATTCCCGTCTGATCGAGTCGACGGTAGCCGCCATCGGCGGGATCTCGAGTCGCTTCTCGCGACCGCCGGTCGTCGCACGCGGAGGCCGATGCCACGCGTGGTTGTGGCTCCGTTGCTGGTTGTGACGGCACGGTTCGTGTCGAGCTTGACCAGCAAGCACCAAGGACGACCGCCATGACAACCGTGGACGTGCGCGCTGACATCGCTCCTGTGCCCCCGTCATTTCCGGCCGCGTGCTCCAGCTTCCTCGAGAATCCCGCCATCGACATCGAGACCACGATTCTACCTCGCCACCGTCGCACGTCAGACCGATTTGATATATGCCCTAATCAAGATGAAGAAGCAGAGCGGTCAATGCGAGCTCGATCTTCGTCGGCGCACATGGGGCGGTGCGCGGGCGGGGGCTGGGCGCACGAAGAAACCGAGCAAGAAGGATCCGGCACACCGAACGCGCCCTGTCCTTCGTGCCTATCACCCGGTCCATGTCGTGATGCGCGTGAAGAAGGGCGTGGGTCGTCTTCGCAAGGGTCCCGCATATCGTGCGATCCGCCGCTGCCTCGTGAAATGTCTCGGCAACGAAGCGTTTCGCGTCTGCCACATCTCGATCCAGGCGAACCACCTGCATTTCCTCGTCGAGGCGAAGGACAGCTCGTCGCTCGCAAGCGGCATGCAGCGTCTCAACATCCTGACAGCTCGCGCGCTCAACCGCGAGCTCGGCCGGCACGGCAAGCTGTTCGAGTTCCGCTATCACGCGACGCAGATCAAGAGTCCGAAGCAGGCGCGTCACGCGCTCGCGTACGTGCTGAACAACTGGCGTCGCCACGACGAAGACGAGAGCTGCGAACGCGCTCAGCTCGCGACGCTCGATCCGTACGCGAGTGGCCTGTCGTTCGATGGCTGGGACTCGCCGCGGTTTGCGAAGCCCGTCGACTTCACACCGTTGCCCGTCTCCGAACCGCGGACGTGGTTACTCGGGGTCGGCTGGAAGAAGCACGGACTGATCGATCCGCACGAGGTGCCGGGGCCTCTGCGCTGAGGTCGATCGGGCTCTCGCGCACGGCGCTCTACCGCGAGAAGTTGCGTTTGCCCGCGCTTTCGATGCACCGACGCGCCAAGACATCATGCTCGCGTACGAGCAGGACGACACGCAGTGGCGTGATGTCACCGAGCTGGCCCGGCTGCGCCCGCACATGCCCCTCGACGAAGTGATCACGTAGCTGCAGCACCAAGCCGCGGAAGTGGCTGGTTGTCACGCGAGATGAGTGCGTCTAACGTGCGCGCGAGTGCGGGTCTACAAACCGATGATCGTCGACGGCGAGCAGCGATTCGTCGCAAATGTCATCGCGATCGCGAAGGGACTGATCGCATTTGGCGAGCTGCTGCCGGAGCGCGGCATGGCGCCCAAGTTCGGCACACCAATTCACTCGCTGCTGATCCATCTAGGTGATGACCAGGTGCTGTTCGAGCTGAACGACCAAGGCAACACGCGCTACGCGAGTAATGTCGAACGCGTCGAGCTCACACCGACGACGTTGCGGATCGTGTTCGTGGCCGGCCAGGGTCCGTACTCCGGGCGCGTGTCGCTGTCCCCACGGATCGAAGTCTTTGATCGCGACACGCACCAGCCGCAGAAACTGCGCAGCGTGCTTGTCGAGATGAAGCCAACGGCCACGCAGCTAGCGCGGATCAGGCAGCGACTTGGCGACCACAAGCTCATCAGGCGCACCTCGGCTTCGGCTTCGGCTTCGGTGGCTCGCAAGAAGTCAGCGCCAAAGGCGTCGGGCGCGCGTCACCGCGTTCAACGGTCGAAACGACGCCCGACTCGCTGAGCGCGGTCGCAGCCGCTGTGCGGTCCACCGGACGGAGCGTAGTGAACTATTCAGCGCGAGGAGCTCGCGGTGTTCAGGTCCGCAAAGTCGTCGACATACCAGCAGCCGGCGCTGAACTCGCCTGCATTTGCTAAGGCTTCGAACGTAGAGGACGGCGCCCCAAATGAAGCTCGCAGCTGTGTCTCGAGCTCTTGAAGGTCGAGGTTGTTGACCGGCCCGATAGGCAACAGCTCGTGCAAATAGAGGGCGCGCGGCAAATCGAGCAGCGACGCGATCTCGAAGCAGGCGCGTCGGAGGATTCCGCGCTCATCATCTTTCCGTGTGAACCGCGCCCACGGGATCACGTGATACAGCGATGCCGTGCTCGTATAGATGTCCAAGGAAAATCCCCCCGGGCCGACGATACTCGTACTTCCGTCGCGTTCGCCGGCTGTCCATTCCTCCGGGGTCCATAGGTGCCGGAAGCGCGCTACCGCCTCCCGGACTCCAGGCGGCTCGGCTGCGAGCGCACCGCGTAGCCAGTCAGCGCCGCAGTAGCTGCTCCCAATTCCGAACAGGGCGTTGAAGTCGATGCTCATGACGGCCTAGAGAGCGTCTTACATGGCAACAGCACATCGCGATGATCAGGCGCCCAGCACAAACGTTTGCGCTGCAGTCGCCGTGGCCAATCAGTGCGCTGCGGCTGGGAAGCGGCGTAACACCGCGCCTTAAGAGGTGTTGCGAACGGACCCGCCGCTGCAACAGCAGCGGGTCACTACGGGGCGGACGACGGGGCTCGAACCCGCGACATCCAGGACCACAACCT
>DASUFX010000747.1:0-10679 GCA_036274355.1 Kofleriaceae bacterium
CCGATTCGGTCGGCCTCGCGATTGCGGGCAGCTTTTAGCCGTATCGGGCCGCGGTCGCCGGCGACGCTGTCGACAGCGACCGCGAGCACGAAACGAAATGCGACGCCGCCATGAGAGGGAGGCTGGCGGCGCCGCGAGAACTACTTCCGGCGCCGGCGCGAGTAGCCGACGACGATCACGACCGCGAACACGATCGGTGCCCACGCGCGGCCGTCGCTCTTGCCCGCGTTGAGACTGCACGCCGGCAGATCGCCGGGGCCGCTGCCGTCGTCGTCGCCACCACCGCCGCTGCCACCCGGGCCAGGCACCTTCACCATCGCCTTGACGGTCGTCACGTTGCCGTCGCCGTCGGTCGCGCTCGCTTCGAGCTCGTGCATACCGGCGCCCGCCGCGCTCGCGTCCCAGTCGAACTGATACGGCGCTTCCATGTCCATGCCGACCGACGTGCCGTCGATCTTCAGCTCGACGTCCGTCACCGCAACGTCATCGCCCGCCGCCACGACCACCACCATCATACCGGTCACCTGATCGCCGTCGGCCGGCGACACGATCTCGATCGTCGGTGCCGCGCCGGTGCCGCCACTGCCCGAGCCACTGCCGCTACCGCCGCCGCCACCTGTGAGCCCGAAGAACTTCGCCGCGCGTAGCGTCGCGCAGATGCCCTTCGCTTCGAAGTACGAGCCGGCCGTTGCCGGGCACACCGTCGAGCCTTCGTTGCCGACGGCAACCGCGTGGCTCATGCCGTTGACCGTGTACGACTCGACGACGATCGTCGCGCCCATCTTGTATGCGGTGCGCGTCGCGGCCGAGCCGATCATCTCGGTCTCGTCGGCGGTCATGTCGGTGCCGAACACGTTCGTCCACTGCTTCTGCAGCTCGGTCTGGTTCGCTGGCACGACGGTCGTGTCACTCGAGCCGTGCCAGATCTGGATGCGCGGCCGCGTGCCGCTGAACGTGTATGCACCGCGCACGAGGTCGCCCCACTCTTGCGGCGTGTGCGTGACGCCCGGGCTCTGACAGCTGTACGCGCCGTTGACGCTGGTCGCGCACTTGTACGCGATGCCTTCCATGACCGCCGCCGCTGCGAAGCGCTCGGGCCACGTCGCGAGCATCACCGGTACGAACGCGCCGCCCGCCGAGAAGCCCATGATGAATGTCTTCGCGTTGTCGGTGCCGTGCGTCGTGTGCATGTAGTCGATCATCGAGATGATCGATTGGTTCTCGCCCATGCCACGCATGAGGTTCGCGGTGTCGCCGTACTCGCCCGCCCAGTTGAAGCACTTCACCGGGTTGTTCGCCGACGTCTGCTCGGGATAGAGCACCGCGAACTGGTACTGATCCGCGAGCTTGTTCCAGCCCGCGTTCTCCATGTTCGCGGCGGTCTGGGTACAGCCGTGCAGCACGACGACGAGCGGTCTGCCCGTCGGTAAGTTGGGCGGCACGTATTCGTACATGTTCAGCGCGCCGGGATTGGAACCGAAGTTGCTGACGGCGGTAAGTGCGGCGTCGGCACCAGACGCGGTCACGAGCACGAAGAGCGCGGCAACCATGAAACGAAACATGCGAATCCTCCGCGACCGCGCTGTGCACGCGATGTGCCGCATGATCGATGAACGCAAGACGGTGATCAGACGCGGCGACCTGTTGGCTGAGTCCAACAGGCAAGATTTCCGTCGTGGGCGCGAGCCATCGGTGATAACGATCGACGCGATGGTCGATACGCCTCGCACGAAGCTGCAACCGAGACCCGTGCGCCTCGTGCACAAGCTACGCGTCACCGTGAATGCAGGCGTCGACGCCGGCGCGACGTGCGCACCCGATGATGGCTCGCGCCTCGCGATCGGTACGAGCGAAGACAACGCGCTCGTGCTCACCGATGCAGCGGTCAGCCGCTATCACCTCGAGCTCTTGCGCACGCCGGCTGGTGTCGAAGTGATCGATCTCGGCAGCCGCAACGGTACGTGGGTCGGTGGCGTGCGCGTGTCGCGTGCGATCGTTCCCGCCGGAACGCAGCTCCGCCTCGGCGACACGACGCTCACGGTAGAAGACGCGGGCTCGACCGTCGCGCCGCCGCCGCCGAGCGACGTGCCGCGCTCGACCGATCTGGTTGGCGAGAGCGATGCGATTCGCGAAGTCGCGCGTCTCGTGCATCGGCTCGCGCGCGTCGATTCATCCGTGCTCATCCAGGGCGAGACCGGAACCGGCAAGGAAGTCATCGCGCGTGCGATTCACGAAGCGAGCCCGCGCCGCGATCACGAGCTCGTGGTCGTCGATTGCGGATCGATGCCGGCCTCACTGATCGCATCGATCCTGTTCGGTCACGAGAAGGGCGCGTTCACCGGCGCCGATCAGCGCCGCGCGGGTGCGTTCGAGCGCGCGGCCGGTGGCACCGTGCTGCTCGACGAGATCGGCGAGCTGCCGCTCGATGTCCAACCGGCGTTGCTCGGCGTGCTCGAGCGCCGCGCATTCACGCGCGTGGGTGGAGCGCAACCGATCGCGGTCGATGTCCGCGTCCTCGCCGCCACGCACCGCGATCTCCGCGCCGAGGTCAACGCGGGTCGGTTCCGCGCGGATCTGTATTACCGCTTGGCAGTAGCGAAGGTTCTGATCCCGCCGCTGCGCGAGCGTCCGGAAGACATCGAGCCGCTCGTCGCGCACTTCGTGCAGCGGCTTACAGGCGTAGCCGAGCTCGGTCCACTCGCGAGCGCGCTCGACCAGCTCCGCGCGCACCCGTGGAGCGGCAATGTCCGTGAATTGCGCAACGTCGTCGAGGCCGCGCTGGTGATGGGCGAGCTCGATCTCGGCACCGGCGCCGCACACACCGCGCAGCCGATCGTCGCGACGAACGGCGCTGCGATCACGCCATACCGCGATGCACGTGCAACCGCGCTCGCGCGCTTCGAGGCCGACTATCTGCGCACGTTGATCGAGCGCGCCGAGGGCAACGCGTCGGAAGCTGCACGCATCGCACGCATGGATCGTCCGTATCTGCTCACGCTGCTGCGGAAGCACGGACTGCGCAGCTAACGGACACCGTCACCGACTGCCCCTGGGAGTTTTTACTGAGGGGAACAGTCCCGTGTACCAAGTCTGCGTTCGTGTACGACGGGTTCACACGAGTTGTCGCTGCAACGTGCTTGAAACACTTCGACGCTGATTCGCAAAGTGCAGGCACGACCGCTGCACTCGCGCTCGTCACCAAAGGAGCCGCCCGATGACGAAGCTAATTGGTCTCAAGCGTCTGGTCCTGATCATGATCCCCGCGATGACAATCGCGATGGCCCCCGCATGCACGACGATGCTGGGCAGCGATACGTCCGCCGCATCGAAGATGGGCGCGGATGACAGCGACACCGACAGCGACAGCGACGACGGCGATAGCGATTGCTCGTCGGTCGACGAGGATTCGGACACCGACGGTGATACCGACGAGCCCGGCGATACCGACAGCGACAACGACAGCGATAGCGATAGCGACTGCGGCGGTGGTGGCGGAAGCGGCTCGGGCAGCGGAAGCGGCTCGGGCAGCGGAAGTGGTAGCGGCGGGCCGGTATAATCCGGCTCGATGCTGGCGACGCTCGCATTGATCGCGCTGGGTGCCTCGCTCGTGCCCGCGCACCGTGCGGCGCGTTCGTCGCCGGCTCTGCTCACCGCACTGATCACGACCGAAGCCATCGGCCTCGTGCTCGTCGGCGTCGCGGTCGTAAGCGCGCGCACCTGGTCGTCCATCGCGCAGGAGGACGGCGTCATCGAATGGGCGACATTCCTCGCGTATGTATTCGCCGCGGGCTGGCTGCTCCTCGTCGTCCGCAAGCAATCGCCGTCGTGGTGGTTCAAGGGCGCGACGTTCTTGCTCGCGGCGTTCTGCATCGTCGTCGCCGGCGAAGAGATTTCGTGGGGACAGCGGCTGTTCGGCTTCAAGCCGCCTGACGTGTTCCTCGAGCGCAACTTTCAGCAGGAGATGAACCTGCACAACGTGCTGATGGACGAGCGTGGTCTCGGGTTCAAGCTCGAGTCCAAGGACCTCGTCGTCGTCGTCGTCCTCGGCTTCTGCGCGGTGTGGCCGTGGCTCGTGCGCCGGCGCCGCTTTACCGTGTTCGGGCCGCTCGCACCGCCGTACGCGCTGTTGCCACTTGCGCTCGGCGTGGCGGCCGCCGAGCTCGCGTACAACGTCGAGCTGACCGGCGAAGGCGCGGAGCTCGTCGCTGGCCTCATCTTCCTCGCGTCGGCGCTCGTCGTCGCGCAGCCACCACCACGCGTCGTGATGACGTGGCTGCTCGCGCCGCTCGTCGTCGGCCTCTTGCTGTCGACGATCCTCGCGCGCGTGATGTTCGGCAGCGACGAAGACGGTACGCGCACCGCCGCCGCCGAGCTCGCGCTGCTCTCCCAAGACGTCGCAAACGGTGCGACCGACAAGCTGCTCAAGAAGAACGTGCACAAGCGCGCGTTCACGTCGATGCACGACGGCTACGTGACACTCGCCGGCGGCACGTTTTACGAGGGTCAAGCGAAGCGTCACGATCGACGCGGCTACTGTTTGGATCCCTGGAACAACCCGTACTGGATCTTCTACGACAAGAGCTCTCGCACCGGCGCCGTCTATTCATTCGGCCCGAATCGCCGCCGCGACATCGTGGTGCGCGATCCGAAAAGCGATCCAGGCGACGACGTGATCGTGCGCTTCAGGATTCCGGAGACGGCCGCCGCAGCACCACCCGAGCAGCCTGCGCAGCCGGACGACCCAACGCCGCCGCAGCCTTAGCTCTTCTTTTCGTTCTTGATCCGCGGCAGCAGCATCACGAAGTTGCACGGCTTCAGCCGGTGATCGAGCTGCGGCACCAAGATCTTGTCGACGCCGAGCTTCACCCCACCGGTCGAGCCCGGCAGCAAGAACACGTACGTCTGTCCGCACAGCGCGGCATCGGCTCGACTCTGGATCGTCGCGGTCCCGATCTCCGCGAATGACAGCTGACGAAACAGCTCGCCAAAGCCGGGGATATGTTTCGTGATGAGCGGTGCCAGCGCCTCGGGCGTCACGTCGCGTGGAGTCACGCCGGTTCCGCCGGTCGCGATGATCACCTCGACCTCACCGCCCTCGATCCATGCGCGCATCTGCTCCCGAATCGCGCTCTCGACGTCTTTGACGATCGTTCGCGCGACGATCCGGTGGCCCTCCTGAGACAGCCGGTCAGCAATGTACTTGCCCGACGTGTCGTTCGCCTCGGTTCGCGTATCCGAGACGGTCAGCACCGCAACGTTGACCGGAATGAACTCGCGCTCCATGCGTCTGGAGTGTTGCACGATCGTCATTTTCCTGAGTAGTGAACATTGTTTAACGCAACGCGTTAGTTGCTGTTAGGATGCTAGGACTGGCGCGATGACGCGATGCGTCTTAGTGATGGGTGCAAGGAGATACGCACATGGCGACGAAACTCGAAGCAACCACCAGCCCGACCTTCACCCGCACCGACCGCACCGGCTTTGTACCGGGCGTCGCGAACCTCGCTCTCGATGTGGCCGACCGCGGCCAGAGCACCGTGATCGCGGTCCTGCAGGATGCGCGCGGTGAGCTCCGCACGCTCGTCGAGAATGGCATCGAGCTCGCCGAGAAGACGGCAGCTCAGGCGTTCCGCTTCGCGCGCACGCTCACCAAGCGCGTCGATGACGCGGCGGCGGAGACGCTGAACAACACCGAGCGCCTGCTCGGCAACGCGGTCCGCTCGGCGCGTGAGACGGCGAAGTCGGCGACCGATACCGCCAACACGGCGATCTCGGGCGTCACCGCTTCGGCGTAATTCGCGAGGCGATCGAAACGATCGCCGATCGCAGCGTCTGATTGATCGATTCTGGCGAATCCCCCTCCATCCCTACGTCTCGGGATTGATCGATCAGACACTGGGTTCGGCGATCAAGCGCGGCGCCTTGTCGGCGCCCTGTGATCCAACGAGGTGACGACGTCGATCCCCCCGTCGACGAAGCGTCCCTCGACGTTGATCTCGCGCTTGATCGGCCTGCCCGTTCGGCGCTAGACGACGAGGTTGACCAGGCGTCCCTTGACGTAGATCTCGCGCTTGATCGGCTTGCCCGCGATGAACGCGGCCACCTTGTCGTCGGCCTTTGCCGCCGCGAGGATCGTCTGCTCCGTCGCATCCGACGGCACTTCGATCTGACCGCGCAGCTTGCCGGAGACCTGCACGCCGATGACCATCGTGTCGCGCGCGAGCTTGCTCTCGTCGAACGCAGGCCACGGCTGATACGCGATCGAGCCGCGATGGCCGAGGCGCTGCCACAATTCCTCGCCGACGTGCGGCGCGAATGCCGACAGGATCTTCACGAAGCTCTCGAACCACGCCTTCGGCACCGCCGTGGCCTTCGTCGCTTCGTTGACGAAGACCATCATCTCGGAGATCGCCGTGTTGAAGCGCAGATCGGTGATCGACTGCGTGACCTTCTTGATCGCCGCGTGCAGCGCACGCTCGAGGTCGGCGTTCGTCGTCGGTGCGTCTTCGGAGACCTTCGTCGTCAGCGTGTCGGTCTCGGGATCGACGAGCAGACGCCACGCGCGATCGAGGAACCGTCGCGTACCCGCGACGCCGTTCGTCTCCCACTCGACGCCGTCTTCGAGCGGTCCCATGAACAGCTCGTAGAGGCGCATCGCGTCGGCGCCGTACTCGGCCGCCATGTCGTCGGGATTGACGACGTTGTAGCGGCTCTTCGACATCTTATCGAGCTTGGTCTCGAGCACGACGTCCTGCCCTTTGACGTACATCGCCATCGGGCGAGGGAAGAACTCGGTCTTCACCTTGCCGATCGTCACGACGGGCTTGCCGTCGGCGAACGCGAGCGTGAACGGATAGTCGGTCGATGTCGTGCCCGCGATGGTCGTCGTCGCGGGTCCGGCGAACTTGAGCTCCACGCTGCCGATGCGCCCGTTGCCGATGACCTGGCCGTCGGTTTCCTGAACGAACAGCCACGCGCTCTTGTTGTCCGTGTAGCTGCCGGTCAGCGAGGAGCGGCTCTCGAGTTGCGACCGCTCTTCGACTTCCTGGTCCGTGTAGTACTTGCCCTTCTGATCACGGAATGACGTCTTGTGAATCATTCCCTGATGAAACAGGCGCTGGAACGGCTCCTTCGTCGAGACGAAGCCGGCGTCGAAGAGCACCTTGTGCCAGAACCGCGCGTAGAGCAGGTGGAGCACCGCGTGCTCGTTGCCGCCGACGTAGAGGTCGACCGGCATCCAGTACTTCTCTTCTTCCGGATCCCACGCGACGTCATCGCGATGCGGTGAGAGGAAGCGCAGGTAGTACCAGCACGAACCCGCCCACTGCGGCATCGTGTTTGTCTCGCGCGTGCCGGTCTCGCCGGTCTCGGGATTCCTGTAGCGCAACCAGTCCTTCGCGCGCGCGAGCGGCGGCTGACCATCCGGCGCCGGCTTGTACTCGTCGATTTTTGGCAACGCGACGGGCAGGTCGCTCGTCGGCACGAGCTTGGGCGTACCGTCGTCGGCGATGTACACCGGGAACGGTTCACCCCAGTACCGCTGACGCGAGAACAGCCAGTCGCGCAGCTTGTAGCGAATGCTCGCCTCACCGAGGCCCTTACTCGCGAGCCACGCAATCACTTTCGCTTTGGCGTCCTCGACATTCAGACCGTCGAGGAAATCGCTGTTCACATGCGCGCCTTCGCCGGTGTACGGCTCCTTCTGCACGTCGACCGGCGACTTCACGACCTCGATGATCGGCAGGCCGAACTTCTTCGCGAACGCGTGGTCGCGCTCGTCGTGCGCGGGGCACGCGAACACGGCACCGGTGCCGTAGCTCGCGAGCACGTAGTCCGCGATCCAGAGTGGGATCTGCTTGCCGTTCACCGGATTGATCACGTACGCGCCCGTCCACACGCCGGTCTTCGGCGCATCGGCGGCTTCCGTGGTGCGATCGCGCTCGCTTCGCTTCGACGTCTCTTCGCGATACTTCGCAACGGCGTCGCGCTGCTCGGGCGTCGTGATCTGATCGACGAGCGCATGCTCGGGCGCGAGCACGACCCACGTGCCACCGAACAGCGTGTCCGGACGCGTGGTGAACACCGTGATCGGCTCGCCGCTGCCGACGAGCTTGAACACGACGTTCGCGCCGATCGACTTGCCGATCCAATCGAATTGCGCCTTGTGCGTTCCGTTCGGCCAGTCGAGACCATTCAGATCTTCGCTCAGCCGATCGGCGTACTCGGTGATCTTGAGCATCCACTGCAGCATTCGGCGCTTCTCGACGGGGTCGCCCGTCTCGATGTACACGCCGTCTTTGACTTCCTCGTTCGCCAGCACGGTGCCAAGCGCCGGGCAGAAGTTGACCGGCACCTCGGCGCGATACGCGAGGCCGCGCTTGAAGAGGACCTCGAAGATCCACTGCGTCCACTTGTAGTAGTCGGGCTCGCTCGTCGCGAGCTCGCGCGTCCAGTCGTACGAGAGACCGAGCTTCTTGAGCTGGCTCTTGAACGTGGCGATGTTGCGCTTCGTGATCACGCTCGGGTGTTCACCCGTGCGCTCGGCGCGTCGCTCGGCGGGAAGGCCGAAGCTGTCCCAGCCCATCACGCGCAGCACGTTGAAGCCCATCATGCGCTTCGCGCGCGCGACGACGTCCGTCGCCGTGTAGCCCTTCGGGTGCCCGACGTGGAGGCCGTCACCCGACGGATACGGGAACATGTCGAGCACGTAGTACTTCGGCTTGGTGCGATCCGTGGGCGTCAGGAACGTCTGTTCCTTGTCCCAGTACTGCTGCCACTTCTGATCGATCGTCTTGTGGTCGAAGCCCGCCATTAGTCGTTCAACACCGCTTTGATGCGTTCTGTAACCGTGTCCTGTTCGCCGACGCCGTCAACCCGCTTCAGGATGCCCATCTCGGCGTAGTACGGAATGATCGGTGCGGTTTCGGCGTGATACTTCGCCAGACGCGTGGTCACCGCCTCGACGGTATCGTCCTTGCGCTGGACGACTTCGAGGCCGGCCGGCGGGGGATTGAACTTCGTGTGATAGATCGCGCCGGTCTTCGGATCGCTGCGCCGACCCGTGATGCGATCGACGATCAAGCTGTCGGGGACTTCGATAAGCACGACCGCGTCGAGATCGACGCCGGCCTTCTTCATCGCCGCTTCCAGCGCCTCGGCTTGCGGCCGGGTGCGAGGAAAACCATCGAGCATGAAACCTTTGGCGCAATCGGCCTGCGTGATTCTACGTAGAACGATCTGAATCGTGACGTCGTCGGGCACGAGCTGGCCGGCCTTCATGTAGTGGTCGAGCTTCTTGCCGAGCTCGGTGCCTTCCTTGACCTCGGCGCGAAACATGTCACCGCTGGAGACGTGAGGGATCCGAAACTCTTCGACCAGACGAGCCGCCTGCGTTCCCTTACCAGCTCCCGGTGGACCGACGAGAATCATGCGCATGGGGCGCATCCAAGCATGTGTACCGCACTTCTGCAATGTGGCGTCCGCTGCGTTATGGTCAGCGCATGAAGCCGGTCCCGCGGTGGTTTGTCGCCGTCTGTTGGGTGCTGGCAGTGCTGTTCGCGATCTCCGTCGGCTTGCAGGTAAACGACCCTGATCCGGTCCGCTGGATGCTCATTTACGGGCTCGCCGGTCTTGCGATTGGCTTGCTCCCGGCGCGGCGCTACTTGTGCCTCGCGTGCTTCGCGATCGCGCTGTTCGCCGCGGGCTGGGCCGCGTACCTGAGCCAGCAGGTATTCGGCGTGATTCACTTCAGCGATCTGTGGCTCAAGATGAGCGAGAAAGGCGGCGCGGTCGAAGTCGGCCGCGAAGCCGGCGGCCTCACGATCATCGCGATCGGCCTCGTCGCGTGCGGGATCTTCAGATCGACGCGGGCTTGAGCATGTCGACGTGCGGGATGCCGTCTTCGTCGTAGACGTCGCCCACCCGCGCAAAGCCGAGCTCGCCGTAGAACTTCTCGAGGTGCGCCTGCGCGCCGAGGCGGATCGGCACCGCGCCCGCGGCTTCGATGCCGCGCTTCATCAGCTCGCGACCAAGCCCGCTACCACGCGCTTCCGGCGCCGTGATCACGCGGCCGATGCTGAGCTCGGCGAACTTCGTCCCCGCCGGCACGATGCGCAGGTACGCCGCGATCGTGTCACCGCGCGCAGCCCACAGATGACGCGAGACCTGGTCGTAGCCGTCGGCGTCGAGGTACGGGCAGTTCTGCTCGACGACGAACACCCGTTGGCGCAGCGCCATGATCGCATAGAGCTCGACGGTGCTCAGCTCCGCGAAAGTTCGCACGTGCCAGGTGAGGTCCACGCCGCATCATAGTACGGTCGCATCGTGCAGTCGGTGTGCGTGTTCCTGTCGTCATCGCTCGGGTTGGCCGCGCATGCCACCGCGATGCAGGAGCTCGCCGCGGAGATGGTCCGACGCAAGCTCACGCTCGTGTATGGCGGCGCGCATCGCGGCCTGATGGGCGTGCTCGCAGACGCTGTGCTCGCGCACGGCGGGCGCGCGATCGGCGTGATTCCGCGCGCGCTGGTCGACCTCGAGGTCGCGCACACGGGCCTGACCGAGCTGCACGTCGTGGAGACCATGCACCAGCGCAAGGCGATGATGTTCACGCTCGCCGACGCGTTTCTCGTGGCGCCCGGAGGCCTCGGCACGCTCGAAGAGGCGTTCGAGACGATGACCGG
>DASUFX010000748.1:0-9033 GCA_036274355.1 Kofleriaceae bacterium
GGCGCCGCACACGCGCGGCGCGATCGCGCAGAACGATCGAGCGACCCGCTACTTATTCCTCACACCACGTCTTGAACACGCACGCATCCTACGACGCGTCCTGAGCCCGCAGCCGGTTTTTGCCACTTCGGGCATTCCGAGATCCGCTCGCTATACTCGATGGCATGCGCGCGCTGGTGGTCGCTGCTCTCGTGCTCGCGTGTGGTGTCGCGCGCGCCGACACGAGGTTCCAGCTCACCGCGTGGAACATGACGATCAAGACCGCGGACGGCTCCACGCAGATGACCGTGTTCGGCGACGATCCGAACAAGCTGTTGCCATCGTGTCGATGCGTCGCTGGCGTCTGGCAGCCCGCGAAGAGCGGCGAGAGCGCGACGCACTTCAAAGGCACGCTCAAGGCGCTGTCGATCAATTACCCGCGCGGCAAGTCGAAGACGCTCACGGTCAAGGTTCGCAAGACGCGGTACTTGATGGGCGCGAATCGCGACTACCGTCCCGCGCTGCTCGCGATCCTGCGGGGCTCGGGGCAGGTGATCGTGCGCGAGGTGACGGGCGGCGAATGGGAGGTCGTTGGCTTCGCGCCGCAGCCGCTCGGCGATCTGTTCGCCGCGCATCCGCGCTGGCGCGTCGACGCGAAGAAGCCGCCGAAGCCGACGCCCGCGAACGCGATCGTCAATCCCGACGCGGACGCGACCGAGCTCGCGAAGCTGATCAACGACTATCGCGAGACGTTGAAGCTGCCGCGTGTCCCGGTATCGAAGGCGCTGACGAAGGTCGCGCGCGTGCACGTGCATGACCTGACCGACAACAAGCCGACGAGCGACAAGTGCAACATGCACAGCTGGTCGTCGAAGGGCTCGTGGAGCGCGTGCTGCTACGACAAGAGCAAGGAAGCAGCAAAATGCATGTGGGCCAAGCCGAAGGAGATCGCCGGCTTCGCAGCGAACGGCTACGAGATCGCGGCGTCGGCGAGCGGCATCGCGCCCCAGCAGGCGCTCGAGCAATGGCAGCACAGCCCGGCGCACCACGAAGTCATGATCAACAAAGGCATCTGGACGAAGCCGTGGGGCGCGATCGGCGTCGCGATCGAAGGCGACTACGCGGTCGCCTGGTTCAGCGAAGAAGCCGACAAGAAGTAAGCTCGAACCGAGCGATTGTCGGGTGGATTGTCAAACCTGACAATAGGCTGACAAGCACGCCTCGTATCTAGAAGCATGCGGCTCGCTATTCCGACGACAGAACCGTTCTCGTTCGCGCAGACGCTCGCATTCATCGAGCGGTTTCCGCCATGCCGCGACGAGTACGTGATGACCGAGAACAGCCTGACGGCGGCGATCTCGATCGGTGGCAAGCCATACGCGTTCACGCTGCACGACGGTCGCGCGATCGAGGTCGATGACGCGACGCCGCCCGCGGTGGCGAACGAGCTCGTGACGCGCGCGGCCCAGTTCATCGGCGCGACCGATGACCTCGAGGCGTTCTACGCGGCGACACGCGGTGACGAACCGATGCAGCGAGTCGTCAAGCTGTTGCACGGCCTCCATCACGTGCGGTTTCTGACGCTCGGCGAGGTCGCGGTTTATTCGGTGATGATGCAGCGCTCGCCAATGACGATCGCGGGGACGTACAAGCGGCGCTTCACCGAGGCGTTCGGCGTGCCGGTCACCGTGGATGGCCACACGTTGCGTGCGTGGCCATCGCTCGACGAGCTCGTCACGCTGCCTTTGGCCGACGTCGCGCGCGCGTTACGTCATCGCCCGAAGGCGGAGCGCATCGTCGAGGTCGTCCGCGGCGTTCACGCACTCGGCGAGAAGTTCCTGCGCGAGGCACCGTACGCGAAGGCGCGCGACGCGCTGATCGAGATTCCCGGCGTGGGTCCGTTCGCGGCCGGCGCGATCTTGTTGCGCGGGCTCGGCCGGATGGACGAGCTGCCGTGGAGTGATCGGTTCGTGAACGAGGCGAAGCCATTGTACGGGCGGCGGGTTTCGCAGGCTGAAATCGAGAACCGCTACGGCCCGTCGATCGGCTACTGGTCGTTCTACATGATGACCGGCACGCCGCGGCTCACGGCGTAGCAGCGAGCGGGAAGTGATTGGAAGACCCCGGGCGAAACGTGTCGGCGTGATTGCGGAGCGACACGATGCCGATGACGAGTAGCGCGGTACCGACGCCGAGCGAGATGCCGCCCGCGAACGTCATGCCGCCGGTCTCGGTCGCGAGTCCGATCGGTAGCAGCGACGCGCCGGTCGCCAGCCCGACGCCGCCAAACGTGGTCATGAGGACGCCGAACACGTTCGAGCCGTGGTCGGTGTACACGCTCAGCGTGCGGCGATAGACGGAAGGCTCGGGCCCGACGTGCACGAGCTCGACCTCGAGCGAGTTCGGTTTTCCGATCACCGGGAAGCCGAGCAGGAGATTCCCGGTCGATACGTCGGTCGCGCACGGCGATACCGCGCACAACGTCACTGGCTCTTCGGTGAAGCGATAGACGGTGCGGCCCTGGCCGGCATCGATCGGACGCGACGTCATGTTGACGCGCTGAACGCGCACCGGTCCGTCGGTGACGTCGACGAGCAGTCGCCCCATCCCCGGCGCAGACGGTGGCGCCGGTTGCATCGGCGGAGCGACGGCGGCGGGCGTCGGTGCAGGCGGCAGGTGGTTGACGCATGCGGGTAGGACAACGACGAGCGCGAGAAGATGATGCGGCAAGCGTCGAAACACAGGTACCCTCATTGTACATGCGAGCCTGGTCGTTGCTTCTGGTCGGTTGCGTTGCTTGTGGCGGGCGGCTGCCTGCTCCAGGTCAGATCGGGATTCCAGTCAAGCTGACCACGCGCATCGATGCACACATCGATCTTCGCGTGCGAAGCGAGGCACAGGTCAGCGTCCAAGGACAAGGTCAAGCGGGTCAAGCGGAGCCGCCGCCACCGCCACCACCGCCACCACCCGTGCAGATCGTGGCGGTCGAGAATGCGCCGGTCCCCGAGTTCTTCGGCATCTCGCTCGAGGGTGCGCAAGATGTCGTGTTCGTGCTCGACGTCTCGGGCTCGATGGACGAGAAAGCGTTCGGTCGTCTCGCGCAGATTCACGTGACCGCGGCGGCTGCGAATACACCGCCCGCCGAGCCGCCTCCGCCACCGCCCGATCCGAACGCGCCGCCGCCACCACCCCCGGATCCGAACGCACCGCCGCCCGATCCGAATGCGCCCGCGGCCGCTGCACCGCCCGCTCCTGAACCACCAGCGCCGCGCAAGATCGATGTCGCGCAGTCGGAGCTCATCGCCGCGCTCCGGCAATTGCCCGCCGGCACGCGCATGAACGTGCTGTTCTTCAACGATGCGCTCGATGCATACGCGCCGAGCTTCGTCGTGCTCGACGAAGCGACCCGCACGACGCTGATCACGTTTGTCGACGACAGCGAACCAATGGGCAGCACCGCGCTCGCACCGGCTATGCGCACTGCGTTCTTGATGAACGCACACCGCATCGTGCTGCTGTCGGATGGGCTCGGCAACGTCGGTGGTAACGCCGACGCGGTGATGCGCGACGCGCGTGAAGCGATGCGCGGCGGCGTGCGGATCGATACGATCGGGCTCGGGGCAGGCCAAGATGCGCGATTGCTGGGAGCGCTCGCGAAGGAGAGCGGCGGCCTTTATCAGCCGATGTAGATGCGCTCGGATATGAAGCAAGCTGACCACGTCACCGCCACGATCGTTCGCCCTTCGCGCGAGAGCGGCGCATTTGCCGTCCGCGATTTGTCGCCCGGTGGTGCACGACTCGTCGGTCCGCTCGACCTGTTCGAGGGCGAGCTCGTCCAGCTGACGCTCGAGCTCGACGAGCCGCTCACGCTCGGGGCAGAGGTGTCGCACGTCGATCGTCAGCGCAAAGTCGTCGAGGTCGCGTTTCGTGGTGTCACCGAAGCAGCGCTTGCACGGATCGAGCACTCGATCGCGGAGATGCTCGAACGAGTCCAGGCATCCGCACCGACGGTGTTGATCGTTCATCCCGCGGTCGACGTATCGAGCGCACTCGAACGCGATCTCGCGCGCGTACGGGTGGCGGCGCGCGTATGCGTCAAGCTCGACGAGCTATTTGCCGTGCTCGGCGACAAGACAGTTCGGTTCATCGGCGTGATCGTTGCGGGCTCGTTCGGCAACGCGCTCGGCCCCGTGCTGCAGGAGCTCGAGGAGAAGCGTGGGGATCTGCGACGCGTGATCCTGTTTGGCGATCAGATCGAGAAGATCGAGCATCCGGCTGCGAACCGCGTCGATGCCGTGTTGCGCACGCCGTGGCGGTTCAAGGGCCTCGCACGCGGGCTCGGAGTTCCCGCCGAGGATGTCGTCACGACGTACGATCAGCTGGTCGCGCTGAACATGGAAATCGGCGTGAAGAAATCCGACTCGTGAGCTACAGGTTGCTGACGAAGTCGACGATGGCCGTGTGCGCTTCGCGCGCTTGCTCGCGAACGACGAGCGCGGCGTCGTTACCGAACCACTCGTAGTCGTCGCACAGCGGATCGAGCAGTGCGGGATACGCGACGACTGCACCCGCGGCGAGCGTGGTCGTCACGAACAGACCGACGAAGAACCACAGCAACTTTCGCGAGCGACGTACCGGGTACATCGGACGGACCGCACGACTCGGATTGGCCTTTCGCTTGGCGATCGCTGCGCCGATCGGCGGCTGCGACCACACAAACGGAGATGCTGTGGGCGTGGGCGGCGGTGGGGCGACCGATTGAGGAGGGGGTCGCGGCGGAAGCGTTCGCGGTGGCGCAGGCGCAACAGTGCGTTGCTGGGTCGGCGACGCAACGGATCGTGGCGCAACGATGGGCGGCGCAACGACGGGAGGCATCGGCGCAACGACGGGAGGCGCCGGCGTGGCCGACCGCATCATGATGGTCGGTGCAGCCGAGACCGCCGGCATCTGGATGGCGTGACGAGGTGCGGGCGGGGGCTGCAGCGTTTGCGCAGGCCCAGCGGGCAACGGCGTAACTCGGTGACGAGTCGGAGCTTCGTCGAATGGAAGACCCGCTACCGCTGCCGGCGCCAATGGCAGCGGCGTAAGCGCGCGTATCATTCGCTGAAGGGGTGGTGCGTCACGCGGTAGCTCGGGTAGCTGCGGTGGCCGGATCACCGACAGCACGATCATCACGACGAAAAGGGCCGCAGCGGCTGCGACGCAGCCAGCAAGGATGTAGAGGGTGATCAGGGGCGCCATCGCCGGAGCAGCCCTAGCGGCTGGACCATTGCCCCATGGTGCAAAAACGCCGCCACGGCGAATTGCAGCGGCGTTCTCGGCCGGCCTACGATCTACGCAAGGTTGGTGGTATGCGCACAATTCGGACCTGGGGAATGAACACCACTCGCGGCAAACAAACCGACCACTACCCTGCACGGTCGAAGAATCGCGATACGATGGCGATCTCGTGAAGAAGGGAAGTACACGTGAACGTCGGCGCGTCCGGAAGGTCCTCCTTGTCGACGACATGGAGATGGTCCTCAAGGTCTGGACGCGTCAAACCCGTCGGCAAGGCAAGGTTCCGCTGAGCGCGACCAATCGCGCCGAGGCGCTCGCAATAGCGCGTCGAGAAAAGCCGGACCTGGCGATCGTCGATCTGATCATTCCGAACGATTCGGGGATCGAGATCGTCAAGGAGCTGAAGAAGCTCAGGCCGAAGCCGTTCGTCATTCTCGTCAGTGGCGCGATGTCCGCGGAGGCTGCGATGCAAGGCGTCGAGGCCGGTGCGGATGACTGCTACGACAAAGACGTGACGGTCACTGATCTCATCGAGCGCGTCGAGAGCGGAGTACGTCCGCGCGAGTGGCAGCAGCCGACGCTCAAAGAGATGCAGTGGCAGTACATCCGTCGCGTGTTGACCGACCATGGCGGCAACATCACGCATGCGGCGAAGGTGCTCGGCGTGGTTCGTCAGAGTCTGCAGCGCACGATTTCGCGGCTTAGCCCGACGGGCCGACCGCCAGTGCCGTAGCCGACCGGCTTGTGCCGGTCCGTTTCTGCATCCTGGCGATATACTGGTCGTGCCGTCATGGGGGTGGTCGACGGAGCCATCGTCGCGCTGTTCGCGATGCTCGCGGTGCTGATCGCGATCGAGCACGTGCGTCCCGTGCGCGCGTTCGAAGAGGTGCGTGGCTGGAAGCTCAAGTGCGTCGGGTTCATGCCGATCGTGATCGGCATCTCGGCATCGATTCCGTACCTGATGGCCAGCGTGATCGCGGACGTGAAGTTGTTGCCCGGCGATCAGCTCGGCATCGTCGGCGGCACGGTCATCGGGATCGTGTTCTCGGAGCTGCTCGTCTACTGGGCGCATCGCCTCCACCACCGCGTTCGCTTTCTGTGGCGCTGGATCCATCAGCTGCACCACAGCGCCGAGCGCGTCGACGTTTTTGGCGCGGCGTACTTTCATCCGTTCGAGATCATCGAGGGCACCGTCATCGGCGTGCTCGTGTTCAACGTCGTGCTCGGGCTGACGCCAGAGGCCGCGTTTCTCTCGGGCGTGTGGCAGGCGTTCAACGGCGTCTTCCAGCACGGCAACATCAGGACGCCGACGTGGCTCGGCTACTTCGTCCAGCGGCCCGAAGCGCACGCGATCCATCACGAGCGCGGCATTCACGATTTCAACTACGCGAACCTGCCGCTCTGGGACATCGTGTTCGGTACGTTTCGCAATCCCGCCGCGTGGCAGGGGACGGCCGGTTTCTACTCGGGCGCGTCGAAGGAGACGCTGCGCATGTTGATCGGTCGCGACATCTCGACCGGAGCGACCCGCACGTGAGCCGCCCGCTGCGCGTCATGCTCTACGATCGCTCGTGTCGCGGGCGCGGCCTCGCGCTCGGCGGTCTCAGTCATGCGTGGTCGTTCGGTGGGCTCTTGTATCGCGCGCTCGGTCGCATCGACGCGTGGCATGGCGCGTGGTCGTGGAGCGACGGGCTCGATTGGTTCGTCGAGATATCGCGGACGCGGCCGATCGCGGAGATCCAGTTCTGGGGCCACGGCGAGTGGGGCGGGCTGTGGATCGACGAGGAATTGCTAACCGCGGCGGCGCTCGAGCCCGATCACTATCTGCACGCACGGCTCGCCGCGGTGAAGGCGCGGCTGGCCAACGACGCGCTGTGGTGGTTTCGCAGCTGCGACGTGTTCGGGACGCAGATCGGCCACGACTTCGCGCGTGCGTGGACGCGGTACTTCAACTGCCGCGCGGCCGGTCACACGCACACGATCATGTTCGTGCAGAGCGGCCTCCACATGCTCGCGCCGAACGAAGAGCCGACGTGGTCGCTCGACGAAGGTGTTGTCGATGGACTCGCGCACGCAAGCGAATCGAGCCTGCGCGCGCCGCGCACGATCACAGCCCTCCATAACGCGATCCCCCCGAGGTGATGTGGAGCAACCAAACCCACCCACGCAGCTCCGCAAAGCCTACGTTCCGGCGCTCGGCTTTCACTGGCTCACGGCGCTCTACGATCCACTGATCCGCAGCTGGAGCGCAGCGGCGCGCATGCGTCGCGCGGTGATCGACGCTCTCGACTTGCGTGCCGGTCTGCGCATTCTAGAGCTCGGCTCCGGTCCGGGCAGGCTCGCGATCCAGATCAAGCGTGGACATGGCGAAGTCACGATCGATGCAGTCGACATCGACGAGCGCATGGTCGCGAGCGCAAAGCACAACGCAGCGGGCGCCGGCGTCGACATCGAGTTTCGCGAGGCGGACATGACGTGTCTCGCCGAGCACGGCACGTACGATCGCGTGTACTCGACGATGACGTTTCATCATCTGATGCCTGACGCGAAATACGACGCACTCGCTGCTGCGCGTCGCGCGCTCGCGCCGGGTGGCAGGTTCGTGATCGCAGATTTTGGTCGCCCGCGCGATCCGCTGCAGTGGGCATTGTTCGCCTGGATCCAGCAGCCGCTCGACGGGTTCCAGAACACCCGGCCGCACCGCGATGGCCGCTTCGAACGCGCACTGCGCGACACGTTCAGCCACGTTCACTCGGCAGAAGCATGGCGCACGGTCGCCGGCACGGTCGAGCTGTTCGTGTGCTCGGCGTGAGCTAGGCGCGCAGCCACGGCATCGCGACGCCGCGTGCAATTCGCGCGAGTGCGCGCACCGAGTCGCGCACCGAGATCCGGGTTGCGTGCATCAGCGCCAAGAGCCGCGGATCGTCGGCGTTCATGAACTGGCCGCGCGATGCCACCGCCGCTGCGAGCCGCGCACACACGAGCGAGAGCGCGACGCCGGTCCCGCCGTAACCGACGTTCAAGATGATCGCGTTGTCGGGCCGCTCCGCAGTGCGGATGATTGGCAAACCGGTCGCAGTTGCATGAAAACGCCCCGACCACCTGTGCTCGATCGCGAGGTCGACGCCCGGGAAGCTCGCCGCCATCTGCTGCGCCAGTCGCGCCTGCTCGCGCGCCGGCACGGCAAAGTCGTCGCCCTCGGGCGCGCGCAGCT
This sequence comes from Kofleriaceae bacterium, assembly GCA_036274355.1. Taxonomy (GTDB): domain Bacteria; phylum Myxococcota_A; class Polyangia; order Haliangiales; family Haliangiaceae; genus JABFXX01. The sequence continues at coordinate 8,474 of DASUFX010000748.1, forward strand.
TGTCGATGCCGCCGAAGATGATCCGGCCGTGGTGCATGCGGTGATACGCCTGCGTCGTGTTGATCTCGACGGTGAAGTCGCCATCGCGCACGAGCTCCGCCGCGACGGGCGCCGTTGCCGTCATGAAGCTGTGCACGGCGAGCGCGCGCACGCGTTCCTCGAGATCGATCGACGACGTGTATGCGTTCGTGCAGACCACGACCTTGGACCTCGCTTCGATCGTGGTCCCGTCATCGAGATGCACGCGTGCACCGCCAGCGCGCAGACCTTCGACCTTGCGTGCGCGGGCGCGTTCGCGAATCATGACGTCGTTGGCTGTCGCGTGCTCGGCCAGCCCACGCACGAGCTTGTAGGGATGCAGCGTGTACGCATCCATCTCGAGAACCACGTGGCCCGGCCGCACGCGGCTGTCGAGCAGCCGGTGTTCGAGGCCGGCGATCGTGGCAGCGCGCGCGAATTCGCGGAGCGCAGCGTCCGATGCGCGACTGTCGGCCTGTAGCGCGAGCGTCGCTGGTGCGAGCTCGCAATCGTGAACGTGCTGACCGATCCACCGCGCGATC